>JAZSFM010000007.1:0-10696 GCA_045532215.1 Eubacteriales bacterium
GTGTGAAAGTTCTTGAAAGGGGTGTGGGGGAAACTTCTCCAAAGAAGTTTCCCCCACGTCAACCGCGCCCCTTACAAAAGCGAACTATCAATATCAAATGTATCTGTCTTATGCGCGTCGCGCACGGCGTGGGAATGGGCATAGACGTTATGTAATAGCCCCATCATCATAAAGACGGCAAGCATCGAAGAACCGCCGCAAGAGAGGAAGGGGAGCGTGATGCCGATAACGGGAAGGAGCCCGAGGCACATTCCAAGATTGAGCAAAATTTGAACAAGGAGCACGCTGCCGATGCCCACGCAAATGAGTCCACCGTAGTCCGAGTGGCTGGCGAAGCGAGCAAGCATAAAGATGCGAACGACCATAACGATGAAGATGACCACCACCAAAAATCCGCCGAGGAAGCCGAATTTTTCACAAATGGTAGCAAAAATAAAGTCAGTATGCGATGCTGCGAGGATCTCGTAGTGTTCGCCGCCGAGCACGCCTTTGCCAACAAGTCCGCCGGCGGCGATGGCTTCTTTACTCAAAAGCGGCTGCCAACTGTACTTGGAGTCGGGGTAAGCGTCGGGATTAAATCCAATAATGATGCGTTGTTGCTGATAGGTGGCAAGCATATCCCAAAGGAACGGGGCGAGCAGCACCACGACCACTGCCACGCCTGCAAAATAGAGGGGGTGGAGTCCTGCGCAAAAGAGCATTAGGGCGATCATAGCAAGGTAAACGAGCGCAACACCAAGGTCGCCCGAGGCGAGAATAGGGCCAACCACCAAAAGGGCGTGTCCTGCAAGCAAAAGGACGTTCTTCGGCTTGTTGATTTCTTTCCTCACAGCGAACAGATGCCGCGAAAAGGTGCAAATAAAGGTGAATTTGACAAACTCCGAGGGCTGAATCATCAGTCCCGTTCCGGGAATTTTGAGCCAGCTCTTGTTCGAGGTCTCCATATTCTCACCCGAGCTACCGAGCACGAGTGTTAGTACGAGTAGCGCCACCGAACCGATGAGCATATAGAGCCAAAGCTTATCCACGATCACGCGAAAATCAAAGAACGCCACGGCAACTGTTACAAAAATGCCAAGGATGAAAATGAACACCTGCATACGCAATTTCGACATACCGAAGTTATCCACAGCACCCCAAACGGTAACGATGCTGATGATGGAAAGAAGCGTGGCACAGCCGAACAAAATGGGGTCGATATTCAAAACGGCTTCTTTCAAAATTGCTTTGATTTTATTCCAATTCACGTTGATACGCATAGCCACTCCTTTCCGTGCACGGGCACACAATTTGCTATTTTCATTATACCTTACTTTGCATTTTCTGTCAAGGCGTTTGGCACATTTTTGAGGGAAAGATGTAAAATGCATCTCTGCTTCAATTTTTTACATCTGTCTATCAACTTTTTGGGGGACATCTTGACAAATTTTCCATCCCGTGCTATACTGTACCTATAGGTTGAACCCAAAAACAAGACTGCAGAAAAGGAGAAGAAAAATGAAAAAGACGTTCAAGAGCACGATGTTACTTTGCTTGGTGGTGTTTGTTTCGTTGTCGGCAGTGTCCTGCAACCTGATTCCCGGCTTTACCGAGTTTGAGACAACCACACCATTGGAAACCACCGCAGAAAGCACACCCGAGGGCACTACACCCGAGATTACTACACCCGAAGAGACCACACCTGAAGTGACAACTCCCGAAGTCACAACGCCCGAGGAAACCACTCCTGAGGTGACGACTCCCGAAGAAACAACTCCCGAAGAGACTACTCCCGAGGATAACCCGGGTGAAGAGCCCCCCGTAATTGATTTGGAGGGCTATATTTATCGCGCATATGTTCGTTCAAACGCCTACACCAGCGAACCTATGCAAGACGGCAACCCGAACTTCTTCTGCGAAGATTTCTGGTACAACCCCAATAAGGGTGAGCCCGAGGACGCGCTGTCCTATGCCGTTTATATGCGTAACATGGCTATAGAGGAAGAACTCAACGTTAAAATAGAACAAGTACCTCAAACTATGAATATGGTACAAGAGATGTGTATGTTCTACCAAAATAATGACAAATTTGACCTGACAATCATCTTGGCAAAATCCGGTGCGCAAGCAGCCACGATGAATCTTTTGCAAGATTTGAACAGCATGCCCGGATTGATGCTTGAAGAACCTTTTTATGACCAAAACTCCATTCGCGAGCTTTCTATGGCAGGCAAGCTCTACTACCTTAGCGGTGACATGAATATTTCCACAATGGACTGTCTCACTCCCACTGTTGTCAATATGGAACTCTACGATAATTACGTAGAAAGCATTGTTGAATATTTTGACTACGATCCACTTTATGCAAATATTTACAACGTTGTTGCATCCGGCAAATGGACAGTTGACACAATGCTTTCGATTGCCGCACTCGCCTCTGTGGATGTAGATACCACTGATGGTGCGCTCGGTAGCTCCGAGTATGATCAGATCGGATATTTCCAATATGCCGTTTCTACGCTTTACTACTTCTACGGTGCAGGTGGACGCTTGACCGAAATCAACGAAAATGGTGTTCCCGAGTTTGTTATTCAAAAGAGGCAAAATGAAGAGATCTTTAACTATCTTTTTGATTGTATGAATAAGAACAATCGTGATGTGCCTTATCCCTACGGTTGGTCGGGTGTAAGAAAGACCAATTTTGTAACCAACGGAAACACTCTCTTCACCGAAATGTCTTTGTGGGATATTCGAAAAGATTTGTATATGAACGGTACTTTCGAATACGGTATTCTGCCAACTCCCACCTACACAGAAGGCGGCGACTACCACTCTGTGGTATATTTCTCCAACCTTGCGCATCTGTGGGCAATCCCCCGTCTTTGCAATGACGAATTTATGGCACAAGTGATGATGGCGACTATGGCGGCTGCCTCTGACATTGAACTGACCGGTTCTACAATGGATGCCTATTATACAAGAACTTTGTCCTTTACCATCGCTCCCGATCCCAATGCACGTGCAGTAATGGATATCATCAAGAACTCCACCGTTTACGATATCGCGCTCCTCTACAACTGGGGCGGATGGGGAACGGAGCTTGAAAAGCTCGGTGAGAGCAGATACAACAATTATGGTGCTCTTGTTTCCGCAATGCCAAATGGTGCTATTCCCGAACTCGAGGATACCATCGAGCTCTTCAGAAATCCCGGAAGCATCATTGACTAATTTAATTTGCATACTGTAAGAGTGTGCAATTTGATACCCCAAGCAGTGGGAGCGCCCTCAGGTGCTCCCACTGCTTTTCTACTCGCCCCAAACCGACAAAAAATTAACAATTCCTGCCAAAAATTTCGCATAACATCTTGATTTTTCGCGAATAATATATTACAATATAGGTAATTATGATTTTTCACTTTTTCAGTTCCCGACGATCGGGAGAAAGGATAACTTATGGCATTTAAGAAGATTGGCGTTTTGACTTCGGGTGGCGATGCTCCCGGTATGAACGCGTGTGTAAAGGCGGTTTTTAACCGCGCAACCGAAATGGGCATTGAGGTCGTTGGTATTATGGGCGGCTACGCGGGGCTTGTCAATGGGGATATCGTTCCTCTGACACGCCAAATGATGCGCGGTGCTATGACTGTGGGCGGCACCCGCTTGTATTCCAGCCGTTTGCCTGAATTCAAAGAGAGAGAAGTACAACTGCTTGCTGTTGAAACCTGCAAGCGAGAGGGCATCGACGCGCTCATCTGCATCGGCGGCGACGGAACCTTCCGCGGTGCTACTGCAATGACCCAACACGGCATTCCCTCCATCGGTATTCCCGGTACCATTGATAACGACATCACCGCAACCGACTATACCATCGGCTTGGATACTTCCACCAACACCACTCTGCGTATGATCGATAACCTGAAGGACACCTGCGAATCTCACGCACGTCTCAACGTTGTTGAGGTTATGGGGCGCGACTGCGGACAAATCGCTCTCTATGCGGCAATCGCAAGCAGCGCGGTAGCGGTAGCAATCCCCGAGGTTCCTTTTGACGAAGAAGCCGCTATCAAAAAGATTGCAAATCTGCGTGACTTGGGCAAGAGAGGTATGATCGTTGTTGTTTCCGAGGGCGTAGAAAACCCTGACGGTACACGTTTTGCCGAGGGCTTTGCAAAGAGAATTGAGGCACAGACGGGCGTTGAAACGAAATTTGCACGCTTCTCGCACGTTGTTCGCGGCGGCAGACCTACAATGCGAGACCGTGCGACAGCGGCTCACATGGCAGTAAAAGCGGTTGAACTTTTGGCGGAGGGCAAGAGCAACGTCGTTATGTGCGAGCTCAACGGCTTGATTCGTCCCGTTGACATTCACTTTGCGCTCATTGCAGACCGTATGTATAAAAACAAGCTTGAGGATGGCGATCTCGATGACTTTACTCCGGAACAACTCGAGGGTATGAAGCAGCTTTGTGAAAAGCGCCGCGAGGAAATTGAAAACCTTTATAAGGTTGCCGGTCACGTAGGATTTAGATAAAAAACCAAAAACAGCGAATGAGAAAAATCTCATTCGCTGTTTTGTTGTAAAAGGATTAAATCCAAGCAAAGAAGAAAAGAACAAGCGCCAAGCCGAGGGTTCCAAGGGGTAAAAACTGTACCCAAAATGCGGCGGCGTAGTTTTCTCTTTTGCGTTGAATGACAGATAGGATAATTCCCAAAATGCAAAACAGAGGAGTCAGGAAAAGCAGTGCGACAAACAAAAGGGAGATCAATGCCGAAAGGGAAAATTCCCAATTTGCGGCAAACATCCCAATAGCCATTAGGCCGATACCGAATGGGTACAAGCACATCGGCACATATAAAACTGATAGTATAATATTGCTGATAATACAAAGAAATTTTTTCATACCAAGCACCTCGCTTTCGGTTACAGTATAGCATAAAAGGGAATCATTGTCAATAGGAGCAAAGCACAGAGGCACCCACTTGGGTGTCTCTGTGCTTTGCTTGTTTATTTCCAATCTGTAATTTGTTGTTTTATAATATCGTAGGATACTGCGATTTCGTAAAATCCCACTCCGTTTGCAAAACCAAAAGAAGTGTGGATGGCAGCATTGTATTCATCTTCGCTCACCGGTTGACCTTCTATGGAATATTCATAAGAAATGATGTATTCTTCTGCACCGGGGCGTCCGGAATCATCGGTATTCTCAACAAACTCAACGTGTTCTACCAATAGCGCACTGAGTACTTTGGTAAAGCCGTTTTCATCAAGCTTGTATACAGTCGTGTAGTAACGACCCATATGTCCGTTTTGGTTGATGACGGTTCCGCCTCGCTCAACGTATTTTCCTCCGCTTATGCGGTTCATATACGCATCCACCACGGTTCCGTTTTTGTAGGAGCAAAGGAGGTCGCCTTGCGCTTCATCTACACCGCTCATATACAATTCGGGAACATCGTCATCATCCACAAAGACCAAGCTGAAGGAAGTGTAAGCGCCTTTGTTGTTTTCGATAAACTCCAAATAGGCGGTTTTCCATTCGGGAGTCGTTGTTTCGTTATTTGTTTGGTTGGAATCTTTTTGCGCCTCTTGAATGTTTTGCGCGGGGAGCGTTGTTGTTGGTGTTTCACCGTTGCTTTCGTTGGGAGTCTGACAAGCACACAATAGCAAAATCAACGAAACAAGGCATACGCACAACACAAGACCTGTTCTTTTCATACTTTAATGTCCTCCTGTTTGGAATAGAATCTACAACTCCATTATAACGAAAAGCAGACAAAAGTCAAGGGCGTTTTGACGCTTTTTTATTCGCAGATAAAAATGAGTTAATCATAGATAAAATCGGAGCTTTTAACACGCGCGTTAATCTCTCACTGTTGCGCGAATCGTTTTCACTTTATCGCCGTAGCGGATCTCAATTTCAATCGGCTTTTCGCACACAGCGGTGATGATGGATTCTTCATCCTCACTCGTTCTTTCCGCACAAACGAGGTCGACGGAAAGATCGCCCAAGGGATAATTCTTGATGCCGTGTTCTTCGAGCAGGCGAATATCCCAAACAATTTTTTCTTCTCTTGCATTGGGGCGAATACCAAAGACGTATTCGAACAAGATGTTAATGGGGAAGAGCCCTGACCATCCCACAAAATTGGGCTTTGCGGGAGCGCCTTTTGAGGGCTGTTCGGGCATATAGTTTTCATAGATGGTTCCGTCGTTTTGGAATACCGTTACCACGTTTTCCAGGCAATTTCGTGCAATATCGTAGGCAAGAGCGTGGTAGCCATTCTTCTCAAGTCCCTTGAGCACCATATAGTTGGTGGGCGCCCAAACGCTGCCTTTCCAATATCTGCCGAGCGGACTATAATCAGGTGTGTCTGCCGAAAGAGAGGGAACACGGCAGGGGCGCTTGAACTCGTTTTCGTTGTCAAGGTGCGCCACAAAACGCTCAAGACGCTCGGGCGGAATGATGTCCGCGAGCAACGCCCAATACGCGCCAATCGACTTGACCTTGTTCAGTTCTCCGTTCTTCCAAAGGTCGTAATAGAAAGCATCCTCGTCCTGCCAGAGCTTGTTGTTGATGACCGAGGTCAGGTTTGCGACTTCCTCTTTGAGAACGGCTATGTCTTCGTCATCGTTGCGCCCGATGATCTCGGCAATTTGAATGAGGATTTTTGCAGAGAGCACCTGCTGAATACAAGCGTCTACCCACACCATGTGACCGTGCGAAAAAGCGACGTTGTAGTTCGATGCAAAGCGGGGCATATTATCCATTCCGCATCCCCAACCCGTCGACCAATAGGTACCGTCGCGCCAGGTTCTAAACTCTTTTAGCCACAAATGGTAGGCAAGAAGCGGATCGAATATCTTCTCAAGACGCTCTACGTCACCTGTTTGCGCGTAATATTCCCACTCTGACCAGCCAAGAATGTTGGGGCCTGTGGAGGAGGGATCGTGACGCGAAAAATGCTCGCTTGCGCGATATTCGCACAGCTCTCGGCAAATAAAGCCATCCTTGTGCTGATGCGAGTAAAAGTTATCAAGCGTTTTTTGGAAATTGAATGCACGTGCGCCGTATTTGCCAAACATCACGATAAAAGAAGAATCCCACATAAAGAGGTATCCGTTGAACGCGGTGTCAATAAAGTTAGAAACAAAATGGAACTCTCCGTTGGCAGGACGCAAATTGGCAAATGCTGTGCGCCAGGCAAAGTTGTAGCAGGCAAGCACGTCATCGCGACCGCGCCAGATGGGGGAGGGGAGCAGATGTGCGATCTCCTCGTATTTGGGGAGCGGATTATTCTCGGCAGGCATCGAAAGAAATACGTTGTTCTTAACAATCGGGGATGCCTCATAGGTCAGATCCTGATTCATTTGAAAACTTGGCATAATGGTACCTCTTTTCAAGTAGTACAACCATTATAGCACAGAAAACAAAAAAACGCAAGCCGCAAAACAAAAAAAGAAAGCACACTATGATGCTTTCTTTTTTATGTTTGTATTGTAAAAAATGTTACACAGTTGCTCAATCTTCAATGAGTTTTTCCAATTCCGAACCTTCCTTAATGTACCTTACGCTTCCGTCACCGGAGTGAAATGCAAAAAAGTCTTCGGAAAAATAGATGGGACCGGTGAGTAATGGAATTTGCCCATCGTTATCGTCTTCATAGTAAGTGGTGTTTGTTCTAAACAAATAAATCGCGCCATCCGATGCTTCTCGCCAAACAAACTCCACACGTCCCGATTTCGTGGTGGTGGAATAAGAGTAGTAATACTCACAGTATCCGGTTTGATCTTTTTCAAATACGTAATATTGATCCTGACCATACACGATATGAAAATACTTTTTTCCGTAATCAATAGGGTTTTTGGGGAGCGTAAACATGCAAGATGCCATTGTGAGCATAACAGCAAGAAGCGCCAATACGGATAATACCTTTTTCATATTTTTACCTCCATTATTTGAGCTTGCTTTATTATACCATAAAACCAAACTTTTGTCAACGGAATGTTTGTTGATTCGTTTGAAAGTTTGCCATAATGGCACCTCTTTTATAGCAATTCTTCAAGCATGTGCTGTCTGTCGCACAAAAAGCGCTTTGTGATTTGATAGCTGAGCGTGTCCTCATATTTGCAAGGGGATATTTTTCCATCATCAAACGAGAAGATGTCCGCACCGGGACACCCCAACAGGATTGGGGAGTGCGTGGCAATAATGAACTGCGAACCCTTTTGCGACATATCGTGAATGTGCCTAAGGAGCGCCAACTGTCGCGCAGGCGACAGAGCTGCTTCGGGCTCGTCCATCAGGTAAAGACCGGGTTTATCGTATGCCAAAAATTTGAGATTTCCTTCCCCGTGGGAGTTGGAATGATAATCGTCGCCATCATACTTTTGCATGGATGCCGTTGCCACGTTAAAGAAGGTTTCGGCTCTGAAAAAGTAGCCGAATTTGGGGCGGCGAAAACCCTTGACCAAGGTGATGGAATCACTCAGGGGAGAGGTGTCGTTGTAGGTGCTAAAGCTGTAATTGCGCGTACCGCCCTCGGCATTGTAGCCAAACGCAACGGCAATCGCTTCGAGCAAGGTGGATTTTCCCGTTCCGTTTTCGCCAACCAAAAACGTGACGGGACTGTTGAATTTTAATTCGCCTACGCCACTCAACGCAGATATTTTGTGAACGTAAGAGTCTTGCGGAATAGAATCCCAATCGACCCTCAATCCCTGCAAATACAGATTGTTCATAGTCTGTCGATCCTCCACGAATTGTTTTTGGTGGTGTTAAGGAAGAAAATCAGCAAAGGGCAGTCAGCCAAAACCTTGCCACCTTTCACCTTGACATATCAATTATACCATAAAACCTATTACTTTTCAACCTGATATAATAAAAAATGCTTTTTGCCATAGCAAAAAGCTACATCTGGTACCTTTTCACTATTCACTATTACTTATTACTTCCAAAAACCTTCTAGGAGGGATTTAGTGAAAAGTGAAGAGTGAAGAGTGAAAAAAGTAAAACCTTCCCGAACTTCGTCCGAGAAGGTTTTTGAAAAATACCATAATATTTGCTACAATGAGGCATAAAAAGAGCCAATTGTGCATTTATTCCCTTGATATCAGAGCTGTATTGAGGGAATATTCGATTTTTAAGGGCATTATCACTTGAGGCGATAGTAGCAGGTATTCTTTCCGTTGCCTTCACGCGCAAGCTCACCATCGGCAACAAGCTTACGGAGTGCTCCCTCTACGGAGCTTAAACTGAGTGACGGGCAAAGTTCCATAATGTCCTGCTTGTTGAAACGACCAATTTTATTCATCGTTGCACGTCTCACCATTTCAAGAGCAGAAAGCTTAGTCTCTATCAAAGCAAAACGGTCTTCAAAATCGTTGTATGCTGCAAGGAGCGTTCCGAGAATATATTTGATGAACGGCACGGCATCCGCTACTCCCTCGTGCCAACCTTGCTGGGATTGACCCAGGGCATCGTAGTACAGGTCTTTGTTCTTTGCGATTTTGGCTTCAAGCGAGATATACTTTCCAACGTAGAAGCCGTTTCGGTAAAGGAGGAGCGTGGTGAGCAGACGGCTCATTCTGCCGTTGCCGTCATTGAACGGATGGATGCAAAGGAAATCGTGTATAAAGGTAGGAATGGCAATCAGCGGCTCAAGCTCCATATTGCCGATCACACGGTTATATTCATTGCAGATTGTTTCGAGCGCCGTTGGTGTCTCGAAGGGGTCGAGAGGTGTAAACAGCGTTTCGATGTGACCGTCGGGGTAGGTTGCGCTGATATAATTCTGAACGCTCTTGGTTCTTCCTGCCATAGGGTTATTCATATGGCTATAAAGAATTTTGTGAAGCTGAAGGATATAGTTTGGTGTCAGTGGGATAGCATCAAAGCTTTCGTGTATGATATTCAGCACGTCTCGGTATCCGGCAATCTCCTGCTCGTCACGGTTTCTGGGCGTGGTCTTCTCGCCCATCAGCTGACGGATACGAGTGCTTGTGGTAACGATGCCCTCAATGGCATTGGATGCCTCGGTGCTTTGTACCTTTGCAATCTCAACTAGCTTTTCAAGCTCCTCTGGGCGTTGTTTCAAGTATAATTCTTGCTTTCCGGCTTCCTTATAAATCGCGGCAATTAAGCCGAGCAGCTCGGAATCCCATTTGTTTTCGCTGATTTTCGTATAATTAAAGGTTCTCATAATCTCACCTCCTAGCAATTCCCTTAAATTATAGCACAAATTAAGGGGATTGTCAATATCTCAAGGGGATATTCCCTTATAATTCTATCCAAAACAAGGGAAAATATGCTCCGTTAAGAAAAAAGGGTATCGGAAGATAATTTTTCAAAATACCTCTTGACTTTTTTCGCCGTTTAGAGTGATATATACAAGCACTTGGAGGTGAGCGTATGAACAAAGAACAAGGACGGCCGCCTTGTGTTCACCTTCCGCAACGGCAGCGAGGAGACGGTGATGATGTAATGAATAGCTTTTTACGAAGAGTCGGATGTAACGGTCGGCTCTTTTTTTGCTATTAAACGATTGAAAAATTCATAAAAATATGGTATAATACAAAAAAGTCATTTGAAAGGAGTCGAAGCCATGCCACTTGAAAAATTCTACGAAACATATTTTCCGTTCTGGAGTGTGCTTGCCGAGGCGGACAAGCAGCTACTGTGCGAAAACACGGCAGAAAAACACTTCGACCGCTCCCAACC
>JAZSFM010000073.1:0-6477 GCA_045532215.1 Eubacteriales bacterium
CACCCCCGACCTCAAATTTGCAAAAATTTATTACTCGGTTATGGGTGGCGACAAAAAGGAAGTTGGCAAGGGGCTCAAGGCGGCAGCCGGTTTTATCCGTCGCGAGCTGGCAAGCTCGCTCAATTTGCGCATCACGCCCGAATTGACCTTTATTGCCGATGACTCGGTAGCGTACGGTGCACATATCGCGTCCATTCTCAACAAACTTGATATCAAACCCGAAGAGGACGAGGACGAAGAAGACGTATGAGCGAGATCCTGACTACTCTCGATGAGCTGATTTTGGCATTGGAAACACCTGCCGATACACTCATCATTTTTCACCGCAATCCCGATGCCGATGCCGTTGGTTCGGCATTTGCACTCCGCAACGTGATGGAGCAGCTTGGCTCGCCAACCCGTTGCATTTGTCAAGAGGAAGTTCCCGCATACCTGCAATTTTTAACGAAGAATACCCAAGAAAGTGTTCTTGCCGAGGCGGTTCTTGCCGATTTTGAACCTGCTCGTATCATTAGTGTTGATACGGCGTCTGTCTCGCAAATGGGTACGCTTGCCGATCGTTTTGGCGATCGCGTTGACGTGATGATCGATCACCACGAGGGCAACGATCCCCACGGTACACAATCCTACGTTCGCTCGGGGGCGGCTGCTACGGGCGAGATCATCTTTGATTTGATTAAAAAATTGGCGAGCGATGAACGCATTACCATTGACGAGGAGATGTGCATTGACCTTTATGCCGCTATCAGCGGGGATACGGGATGCTTCCGTTATTCCAACGTCACGCCCAAAACGCATCTGCGTGCCGCAGAGCTTGTGGCAAGCGGCATTGATTGTGCCGAAATCAACCGCCGTTTGTTCGAGAACAAAAGTTTGGAGCGTCTGCGTGCGCAGTCCGCGGCAATTTCCAATATGGAGCTCTATGCCGATGGTAAAATTGCAGTTGTTACATTTCCGTATGCGCTCAAAGCCGCACTTGGCTTGGGAGATGACGATTTGGGAGCACTTGTTGATATTCCGCGCTCTCTTTCGGGTGTCGAGGTCGCACTCTGCATCCGTCAACCGCTCCCCGAGGGCAGGTTCCGCGTCTCGGTTCGCTCCAACGGAACATACGACGTTGCTGCACTTTGTCGCAAATTCGATGGTGGTGGACACGCCAAAGCCGCAGGATGTACGCTGATGGCAACCGATATTGCCGAGGCAGTACACCGCATGGTTTCTGCCATCCACTTAGGTGAAATCTAAAAAACATGAATAAACCCCTCCTTTTTGGATAATGCTGATGATGCAGAAACCAAAAAGGAGGGTTTTGTTATGTTTTACAAAAGAATACTTACACTATCTATTATGGCGGCATTGCTTTTGCTCGCGGTAGGACTTTTGCCAGTACACGGGGAAGAGGAGATTTACGATAAGGTCGTGCGTTTGCACGTGCTTGCCAACTCGAACAGTGAGGAAGATCAAGCCGTTAAACTCGCGGTCAGAGATGCGATTTTGAATGTCACCGTACCATTGTTACAGGATTGTAACACGCAAGAGGAAGCCGTTGCACGTTTAGAAGCGAACCGCCCGCTTCTTACAAAAACTGCCAAAAACGTTCTGCGAGAGCGCGGTTTTGATGATACGGTCAGCATTGAAATGGGACTGGAAGATTATCCGACACGCACCTATGACAGTCTTTGTTTCCCCGCAGGGGAATATATTTCTATGCGCATCAATCTTGGAGCGGGGGAAGGGCAGAATTGGTGGTGTTGTCTTTTTCCGCCGCTTTGTCTCGGTGCGGCAACGGTGAGTGAAAAGGTGGCAGAGGATGCCTGCATTTCGGTCGGTTTTACCCCTACGCAGTATAAAATCATCACCGAGAGTGACAAGCCCGTTTACCGCGCAAGATTCAAAATTTTAGAGTTTTTTAACGAATAAGGAAAGTTGAGCGAGAGAGGAAAAGTATCTTCTCTCGCCTGTGTATGCGCGCACGCGCGCTCACACGCGCGAATTTTACCAAATTACTTGACAAATCAACTATTTTATGGTAAAATACATTATCTATGCGCAGGAGGTCTTTTATGGAGCAACAACAGATATCTTTGATTGTAGCAGAGCAAAGAGCTTTTTTTGAAAGCGGAAAAACACTTTGCACGTGCTACCGCAAAAAGGCACTTGAAAAGTTGTATGCCGCCATTGTATCGCGTGAAAAAGAGTTGACCGATGCTTTGCAAAAAGACCTTGGCAAATCCGATTTCGAAAGTTATATGTGTGAAATCGGTATGGTGCTTGATGAAATCAGCTATATGCTAAAACACATCGATGATTTTGCAAAAGAGAGGACTGTCCGTACCCCTTTGGCGCAGTTTGCATCGCGTAGCTACGTCAAGCCCTCGCCTTACGGCGTGGCGCTCATTATGAGCCCGTGGAATTATCCGTTCTTGCTTACAATCGATCCTTTGGTAGACGCGCTTGCGGCAGGGAACACCGCTGTTGTCAAACCCGGTGCCTATGCTCCTGCAACCGCCAACGCTATCAAGGAACTCCTCGAGAGCACTTTCGAGCGTCAGTACGTCGCCGTTGTAACCGGCGGCAGAGCCGAAAACACTTGCTTGCTCGATCAAAAATTTGATTATATCTTCTTTACCGGCAGCAAAACGGTTGGTAAAGAGGTTATGAAAAAAGCCGCCGAGCACCTCACCCCCGTCACTTTGGAGCTTGGTGGAAAGAGCCCGTGCATTGTTGACGAGACCGCCGATCTCGCTCTTGCCGCCCGTCGCATTGCCTTTGGCAAATATCTCAACTGCGGGCAGACCTGTGTGGCTCCCGACTACGTGCTTTGCCACGTATCGGTGCGTGACCGTTTTGCAGAACTTTTGAAGGCGGAAATCAGCCGACAATACGGAAAAGATCCTTTGCAAAATGCCGATTACGGTCACATTATCAACCAAAAGCATTTTGAGCGTATCTGCTCACTGATTGATGAGAAAAAAACAGTTTATGGCGGACGAACAAACCCCGATACCTTGCAAATAGAACCTACCATTATGACGAATGTCACTTGGCAGGATGCCGTTATGGGCGAAGAAATCTTTGGCCCTGTGCTTCCCATTCTCACATACGAGAATATTGATGAAGTCATCGAAACAGTCAATTCCTACGATCGTCCCTTGGCACTTTATATCTTTTCTTCTAACAAGAAAACGATTCGCCGTGTTACATCCAAGTGCACCTTTGGCGGCGGATGTATCAACGACGTCATTATCCATCTTGCCACGGCACATATGGGCTTTGGCGGTGTAGGGGAGAGTGGTATGGGAGCATACCACGGCAGGGTTGGCTTTGATACCTTCTCACACAAAAAGAGTATTGTGGATAAGAAAACTTGGATCGATCTTCCTATGCGCTATCAACCTTACAACCGAGGACTGAATGCAAAACTGTTGCGCATATTTTTGAAATAATTTAGGTGAAACGAAATTGATAATAAGGAGAATATTTATGAGAGATTATGTTATTTTTACCGATTCTGCTTGTGATATCAACCCCAAGGTGCTTGCCGAGTGGGGCGTGCCTTATCGCTGCTTGACCTTCCGCTTTGACGGAGATGAAAAAGAATATTCCAACGACGATATGTCGGTTGCTGAATTTTATAACAGAATGAGAGAGGGCGGTGTTGCAAAAACCGCAGCCGTTACCCCCGAGGCGTTTGCTCAAATGTTTGAGGAGGATGCGCTGAAGCAAGGCAAGGACGTGCTTTACATCGGATTTTCTTCGGGGTTGAGCACTACCTATAACTCTGCGCGCATCGCTTCCATCGAGCTCAAGGAGAAATATCCCGAGGCAAAGATCATCGTGGTCGATACGCTTGCCGCATCGGCAGGCGAAGGTCTGATGCTTTATCTGACTCTGCAGGAGAAGAAAAAGGGAGCTACCATTGAAGAGGCCGAGGCGTTCGTACGTGATTTGATCGGCCGTATGGGTATTTGGTTCACCGTAGACGATCTCGTTTACCTCAAGAGAGGTGGACGTGTCAGTCCCACGGCGGCATTCGTTGGCAACCTGCTCGGCATCAAGCCCGTGCTCTATATGGACAACGAAGGACATCTCATTCCCGTATCCAAGGTGCGCGGCCGCAGAACCTCCATTGTTGCAATGGCTGATAAATATACCGAAAAGGCAGTCGATAAAGAAAACGGAACCGTATTCATCTCTCACGGAGATTGCCTTGCCGATGCACAACAACTCGCCGACATTCTCAAGGAGAGACACGGCGTAGAGGTGAAGATCATTGCCGACGTCGGCCCTGTTATCGGTGCACATTCCGGCCCCGGTACGATCGCACTCTTCTTTGTTGCTGACGCAAGATAAAACGCGCGCGTATTGACGCGCCTACCACCTACTATAAGGAGATTAACCTATGGCAGAAGATAAAAAGAAAGTCCCCTCCCAAACGTCTGCAAAACCTGCGGCAAAGCAGACTACTTTTAGCAAAGAGGATGTAGCCAAAATTGCGGCGTCCACTGCTAAAAAGGCCGCCACAACGGTCAAAAAAGCAGCAAAAACCAGCGTACATCAAACGGCCGTAGCCATCATCAAGGTGCAGGATGCTACCAAGAAGATGCAGGAGCAAAAAAAGGCCGAGCGTGCCGCTGCTGCAAAAGATCCAAATGCCAAAAAGAAAACGACTTGGGAAGATATCAAGGTGATGGGTGGCTCGTTGCTTTCCAAAATGGCAAAGGGCGGTGCTATGCAGCTGCGCTCCAATGCCGAAGAAGTCAATAAGCTCAACGTATTTCCTGTTCCCGATGGCGACACCGGTGACAATATGCGTATGACCATCGAAAGCGGTGTTGCCGCCATCGAAAACCTGGAAAGTGATAATTTGGCGGACGTAATGAAGGCATTCTCGCACGGTATGCTTTTGGGGGCTCGTGGAAACTCCGGTGTTATTCTCTCGCAGTTCTTTGCAGGTACTGCAAAGGGCATTGAGGGGGTCGATCAAGCCGATCCCGCTGTATTCGGGCGCGCCCTGCAAAGAGGTGTTCAGCAGGCATATACGTCGGTTATGACGCCCACCGAAGGAACCATCCTAACGGTTGCACGCGAGGCCGTTGAATACGCCGTAGCTCGTATCACGCCCGAGAGCACCATTCAAACGCTGTTTGCCGATCTTGTAGGCGAGATGCACGCATCTCTTGAACGCACCCCCGAAATTCTCTCCGTTCTGCGCGAAGCAGGCGTTGTTGATAGTGGCGGAGCAGGCCTGTTCTATATTATGGATGGCTTCAACCGCGTTCTCAACGGTGAAGAATTTTTGGATGAAGAGGGCTTTAACAAGCTAACCGAAAAGCCAAGTAAAACGGCGGCTGCTCCCGAGGTCGATCTCGACGGTTTTGGTCCTGATAGCGTTATGACCTACGGCTACTGCACCGAGCTTCTCGTTCGCTTGCAGAATTCCAAAACCAATATTGCCACCTTTGATATTGATGCGCTCAAAGCGTTTCTTTCCACAATCGGTGACTCTATCGTTGCTTTCCAAACCGATAGCATTGTTAAAATTCACGTGCACACCCTAACTCCCGAAAAGGTTCTCGGTCACTGCCGCACCTTTGGCGAGTTTTTGAAGGTGAAGATTGAAAATATGTCTCTCCAACACAGTTCTGTTGTAGAAGAAGATAAGGGAGAAACTTCTGCTCCCGTAAAGGAAGAAGCCCCTGCCGCACCCGCAAAACCTGCCAAAAAGTATGGCGTGGTTGCCGTTTGCACAGGCCCCGGGATTGAGCAGCTCTACCGCGATTTCGGTACCGATGAGGTGGTCGAGGGTGGACAGACGCAAAACCCCTCTACCAACGACTTCTTGGATGCATTTGCCAAGGTAAATGCCGAGCATATCTTTGTTTTCCCCAACAACGGCAACATTTTTATGGCGGCACAACAGGCGGCTGACATCTACACGGCAGCCAAAATTCACGTCATTCCCAGCAAAAACATCGGCTCGGGATACGTGGCTCTTTCTACCGCCAATTTTGAAGCCGACGACGCAGATGCAATCGCTGCAGAGATGACCGAAGCCCTTGGTCGTGTAACGGCGGGCTATGTTTCTCCCTCTATCCGTGATGCGGAAATCAATGGCGTAGTCATCAAAAACGGCGACACCATTGGCATTATTGGCAAGGAGATTGTTCTCTCCAGCCCTAACCAACACGCCGCTGCTTTGGGACTGACAAAAAAGATTCTCGCGGGCGACAAGTTTATGCTTACCGTCTTCTGCGGTAAGGATGCGACTCCCGATCAGCAAGCCGCACTTCAAGCCGACATCCAAAAACTCCATCCCACCATCGAAACCTATTTCATCGACGGTGGCCAGGATATTTATCCGTTTATTTTTGTAGCTGAATAATTTTATAAGGAACGTGGGGGGACTTTTTGGAAAAAGATACCCCCCCCCCCCTCCAAAAAACCTTCAAAAAAAAAATAAAAAAAAAACTATTA
>JAZSFM010000153.1:0-31167 GCA_045532215.1 Eubacteriales bacterium
TTCATTTACGATAAAAAATCAACTATCAATCAGTGCGCCAAACAAACCGTTACCGTTCCGTTTGCGCGGAGCGCAACATCGTTTGCGCCGTAGGCGTAACATCATTACGAAGTACATCATTTGCGACTTGTCGCAACCTCGTTCATTTGTGCCACGGGCGGCAATGATGTTGAGCTAACGCTCAAATGATGTTGCGTGTGCCACGCAAACGATGTTGTGCCTGCGGCACAAATGAAAAATCCGAGAACTTTGTTCTCGGATTTTTGGCTGGGGCACTAGGATTCGAACCTAGGAAATGACGGAGTCAGAGTCCGTTGCCTTACCGCTTGGCGACGCCGCAATTATTCACAACGCATATTATATCACAACGCAGTAGGTTTGTCAATATCTTTTTTGATTTTTTTTGATTTTTCGGTGATATTCACATTTCAATTTCCGTTTGTTTAGGTAAAGGACAATCCTCTTGACTTTTCTCTAAAATATGCTATAATAAACACAGAAAGGCGGTATATTATGAAGTTTTTTCCAAAAACAGTTACTCTTGTATTAACCGTTCTTATTTTAACGCTATCTCTTTCCGCTTGCTCAAAAGAGGAGGTTGATAGTTTTTTGGATGAAATCACCCTTGGTGTGTGGAGCAGAATCCTTTTGGATGAAGAAGTGCACAACATTATCAAGTATAACGAGGATGACACCATCGAATATCAAGGCAACACGTATTATCGGGCGCCTATGATATTTATTCAGGATAATTCGAATACCGTTGAGGAAAAAAGAGGGTACGAATACATTGGCTGGTGCGGCCCGAGATTTTTCTATAATGACGTCTATTATGGGGACTCAAAAGATGCTCCCAATATATTGTATAGCACGAGCTTGCATTATACATACTTTAGAGAAGATTACAACTATAAAACAGACATTTTCAAGCTCGAAGGCACAGAGGATGTTATCTGTTTTGGCGAAAATTTGATAGAAACCTCTCTCGAACCCTCAAATTGGTGGGCAGGAGAACCTATTCTTTTGTCATCTTCTACACATCCGTCATTAGATATTCACCTTTATATTATTTTTGAGAACGGAATTTGGTATGCCCAATCTTCAGATCTTGTATATTTTGAGGTGTCAGAAAATTTTGTCGAAATTTTGGTAAAAAATCAAATCATTCAAACAGATTAACAAAAAGAAAGGAGAGAGAAACGATGGTAAGACTGTTTGGCGCGACCTGTGGTGCGGATATTGCGACTTTGCGCGCGCAAATCCCCACACAATGGCTTTCTGCTTGGGATGCCTGCCACAAGGTGGGCAAGAACGAAAAAGCCGCTCTTTTGAGTCTCTCTGCGCTCTCTCTTTTACACCGCGCAGGGGCGGATGGAACGCTCTCGTACGACGAGAACGGCAGACCGTATTTTGTAGACCGTTTGTGCGATTTTAGCATCACGCACACGCAAAATCACGTTTTTTGCGCACTGACAGATGGGAAAGACTCTCCCTCTCGCGTCGGCATTGATGCCGAGGATCTCGACCGCCCCGACTTTTCCAATCTCCACGAAATGGCGGCTCGATGGTTTACACCAAATGAACGAAAAATTTTTTTGGAACTTCCCACAAAAAAGACCTTTTTGCGCATTTGGACGCGAAAAGAGGCCTATGTCAAATACACGGGCGAGGGCTTGCGCGCTCTCTCCAAAATCGACACCGCAACCCTTGAAAATGAAGGACGTGTACACTTCTTTGACTATCAAAGCGGCAAAATCCTCGTGTGCGTATGCGCACCGAGCGGTGTCCGACAACCCGATGAGATACAAATAACAGAAAAGGAGTGAGTTCGAAAACTCACTCCTTTTTGTTTTTTCAGCGCTTCGTACGCTTATACAGATACACTATGGCAGGGATGATAAATGCCATGGGCACAATGAGTGCAAGGATGACAGCGAGAACCGTAACACCGTTTGTGTCGATTGCCAAGGTGTTCTGTGTCATCAGTGTCGAGGGAATACTTACGGTTTTGTAGGTGTTGTCGGTCATCGAATGGATTGCGGAGCGAATGAGGGTAAAGTTGTCGGTCTGCGAGAAATTATACGCTATACTCGATGCCGATGCAGGAGATGCCAGCCACAAGAGCTGTCCTTCTCCTTTCTCTGCAAGCGCGCCGCAAACGTATTGCGAACCCGTTTCTTCGCTTTCTTCTTTTACCAATTTTCCGTTTTGATCTACTGCACGCAAAACGCCTGTTTTCTTACCCGTATAGAGAAGGGGAAGGACGGTTACGTCCTCGGGCAGGGTTTCATTAATTTTGATAGCGTGTGCCGTTATGAGGACAAAAAAGCTGTTAAAATCTTTGGTAATATCGCACTCGTCAACGTGTGCCAAAAAGCAATCGGGGAGGTCGGTGGAGTAGAGATACTGCTTATCTTGTTCGCAAACAACCTTTTCGGCATCCAGTGCATCAAGACCGAATTCTTGCGTTACGCTATACAAATTGGGCATATCGGGATATCCGTGAGAGGTGATGAGAAAGACTTTTCCGCCGCCTGCAAGGTAGTTGGAAAGCGCAGCGGCCTCCTCTTGGGTGATGTCGGTTTTGGGTGTGTGGAGAAGCAAAAGGTCACAATCCACTCCAATGTCGAGGGGAGATGTGATTTCTTCAAAAAAGCAACCGCTGCCAATGAGATAGGAACGCAGCGAAGCATCCATTGCATCCTTTGAAGCAAAAATCTTGACGGTGGAAACTTTTTCGGATGTCACGTAGTCAATGGCGTTTGTCAGTCGTGCACAACCGTCAAAATAAGCCGCGGTAAATTGCGCATAGTCATAGAGCTGTTTGCCGTATGCAAGAGCGTTTTGGTCATACAGATTTTGGTTTTGCGTTTGCAGATAATTGGTGTACGCACCTATGTAATACGTATATTGTGTGGGGGTGAGACTGATTTGCAAATAGGAGTTGTAATAGTGGTAAAGGTCGCCGTTGTCGAGCAAAAAATAACGGTCACTCGATTCGACAATGAAGCTTTGATTGGTCAATTTAGTGGCACCGTAACGCGATAAAAAGGCGGTTTCCTTCTCGGCATCAACAATTTTTATTTGCAAATGAGGAGAGAGCGCGGCAAGGTCGTAAAGAAAATACTGCATATCGATATCAGCCGACTTTTTGCCACCGTTCACAAGATAATAAATAGTAACATCTTGCTCGAGCGTTTTGAGGTAATCTTTCGTCTGTGCAACAATTTCAAAGGCCTTGGAGTTGCTGACCGCAGGGTTGACAAGTCGCTCGGGGAGGAGTGCCGCGCCCACGCTCAAGCCAATGGTAAGAATCAGCGCAATAGCTGTCAAAACAACAGCTGTGCGGCGGTGTGTGCAGATAGCTCGGTCACCGCGTCTGCGACGGCAAAGAAGAACGCCGATAAAGAGGCAAAAGGTGGTTCCCACAACCAAAGAAATGAGGTCGGCGATGGGAAAACGTCCATACGTAAAAGCGTAAAAGAGTCCAATGGGGTTAATTGCCGTCAGGAGCGAAAGAGCGGTTTCCCCCAAGGGCAGGAGTGTAATCAAAAATTGGAACAGATAGAGGGCGAGCGAGGGGATGAATGCGCATATCGTGCCGATGCGTGTGTTCGAAACGGTATCAAGAACGGTTTGCACCGCCGCCGATAGGAGCGCTACGAGCAAAAGATAGCCAAAAGTCGCAGTATAAACGCTGCCATAGGGAATGCTTCCAAACATCGAAAGCAGGGGTGCCAGGAGCGCGAGTTCCAATACAGGTATCAAAAAAACGGTTAAAGATGCCAAAAAGCGACCAACGGTGAGGGAGAGGGGAGAAATGCCCATTGCAAAACAGCAATCCTCAAAATTTGTGCGCTTTTGTCGACGGGAGGCGAAAATTTGCATCAAGGGAACGACTACCAGCGTGATGGGAGTGAGATAAACAGGAACGATCTGCAAGCCACCCATCGGTGCGAAAACTGCCGTGCAGATGCCGATTGCCGCCAACAGAACGGTCAGGATGATGTAGGTCGATTTGGTGCGAAAATACAGCTTTAACTCTTTGCGATAAATGGAGAACATCAGTTATTATCCTCCTTTTCGTCGGTGTCGAGCACCTCGTAGTCGTCGCTCTTTTGCGTCAGCATACTCCAACGTGAGTTCTTGCGGTTTTGCTTGGCTTCGAGGGCGGAAGAGGCGTCTGCGGATGCCGTGGAATACTCTGCCAAGAGGTCGTCTGCCGAGGCAGGAGCAATCGATTTGAGCGTACCGCCTTGCAAAATGATGATTTCTTCGCACATCTTGCATAGGTCTTCCACCAAGGGCGTAGAGAGAAAAACCGTGCACGTCTGTGCAAAATAAGCAATTAAGTCGCGCATTTTTTGCGCATCCTTGGGTAGGACCTCGGCAAAAGGAGAGGTCAAAATCAAAAATTCGGGCTTGCTTAACAAGAGAGAAAGCAAACAAAGAACACGCTTCTCTCCGTGAGAAAGATTGGCGACGAGGCGGTCTTTTTTGTCGGCAAAGTCAGCAAGTTCCAACAGTTCGTTTGCGTAGCGAAGCGTTTTATCAAAGGGAAGCTCTCGCATATCCGCAATCACCATCAAATATTCGATTGGCGTGAGCGCATTGTCGGGGAGCATATCTGCGGCAAGATATCCAATGCCTTTGCGCGCCTGTTTGGCTTCGCGATGCAAATCAAGTCCGCCCACGAGCACCGAACCGTCGGCAAGGGTGCGCGCACCCGACATCAGGGAAAGCAGGGCGGCTGCATCGGCATAGCGTGGCGAAAAAACGCCATACACCTTGCCGTTTGGCAAGCGAAAACTGACGTTTTTGATTTCTCCCGAGCCACAAGAGCCCGAAACCGATTTCAATTCAATCAATGTCAAGTCCCCCAATCAAGGAAAATAGATCTTCTCCCCAATATATTACATCATTTTTGTGTCATACATTTGACTACTTTATGACTTTTTTATGACCGAGCGCCACAAAAGGGTGGAGAATGATACATCTGTATAAATAAAATTATTTTTTTCGTGCGAAAGACTTTACAAATTGGTTTTTTTATGGTAAACTAAAGGGGATTGGAAACTTTTTTGACAAATACAAGTATTTGTCCGTCATCTATCCATGTTCAGGAGGAAGAGAAATGAAAAAATTTTTGAAGATCACACTTGCACTTTGCCTGGCTCTTTTGGCAGTGTTGCTCATCGCATCCTGCTCCAAAGACGATGAGGGGCTCGATTTTGAGGTAAATCAGCAACCCTCTTTGGCATTTCGTTTGAGCAGTGACGGTACCTATTATGCCGTAGCAGGCATGGGCAACCTTAAGGCAACCGAAATTACCATTCCTGCCACATACGCGGGTAAGCCGGTTAAGGCGATTGCAAGAGAAGCTTTTGCAAACTGCACGGGCATCACCGCTGTTGAGATTCCCGCGTCGGTTACCAACGTTGAAGTTGACGCTTTTAAGGGCTGCACCGGACTGTTGAAACAAGAAGGCGGCGTTACTTATGCAGGCAAGTGGGCAGTAGCCTGTGATACTGCGGCAACCGCAGTCACCCTGCGCAACGATACCGTTGGTATTGCGCAAGGTGCGTTCTATCAATGTGCAGAGCTTACCGACGTTTCTATTCCCGCAAGTGTTAAGAACGTTTGCGCAGGTGCATTTACCGAATGCGACAAACTCATCCAAAGGGTGGATGGTGGTCTTTATGTAGACAAGTGGCTGGTTGGCACTTACGCAACCAAGGAACTTACCATTCGTCAAAACACCGTTGGCTTTGCAGCCATGGCATTCAGAGAAGGCAAGCTTGCCGAGGGTGAAGTTTTCACAGTTCCGAACAGTGTAAAATACATCAACGACTGGGCATTTGCAAATGCCGTCAACTTCCCCTACGTTGTTCTGCACGATGGCGTTGAGGGCATTGGCTTTGCTGCTTTCTACAACACCACAGGTCTCAAGGGTATTTCTCTTGGCAAGGGCTTGAAGACCATTGATGCCGAGGCATTCTATTCCTGCAAGAACCTCGAAGAGGTTGTTGTTTGGGATGTAAAAGCATGGATGGGTATTTCCTTCAACGGTGTTGCATCTTACCCCAACAATTACGGTTCTTTGCTGTTTGTGGATACAGAGGGTAACTTGGTTACCGAACTCACCATTCCCGCAAGCGTAGATAGCATTGGCTGGCGCGTATTCGAAAACGCAACCGCACTCTCCAAGGTTACCATTCCCGCAAGCGTTAAGAGCATTGCATCCGCAGCATTCAGAGGTTGTACCGCGCTCAATAGCGTAAGCATTCCCACAAGCATTACCAAAATCGAAGAGCAAACCTTCTACGGCTGCACTTCTCTTACCGGCATCACCATTCCCGCAAGTGTTACCGCCATCGATGAAAAGGCGTTTGGCGGCTGTGTTAAACTCTTTGAAGTAATCAATCTTTCCGAACTCACCGTTACCGCAGGCGACACCGCAAACGGCGAACTTGGCTTCTATGCAAAGGATGTTTTCACCACCGCAGGTGCTGCAAGCAAACTGAGCACGGATGAAAACGGTTTTGTATTCTACAATGACGGTGAAGTCAACTATCTGCTCACTTATGCCGGCGGCAAGAGCGATATCGTTCTGCCCGAGCAATCTGACGATGCTTACAGCTTCTATCCTAACGCATTCAACGGATATATCGAAAGCGTTGTCATTCCCGCAAGCGTAAAGAACATTGGTGACAATTTGTTTGGCGATGCCGCAACTCTCACCGCAGTTTATTTTGACGGAACCGAGGCGGCGTGGAGTGAAGTAACTCTTGGTGCAGGTAATGAGACATGGACTGCTTTGGTACGCTACTACAGCGAGGAACAGCCCACCGAAAAATTCGGAAATTACTGGCACTACGTTGATGGTGTTCCCACCGTTTGGGCAGACCCCGCAGCCAAAAAATAATTGCGAACAAAATCAAATATAACAAAAAGAGCGTCATCCCTGCGGATGGCGCTCTTTTTGTGCATATTGCCCTTAAAAATCAAAAAAAGAAAATAAAAGTGTTGACATTTACCAAAAACTATGCTATACTGAAATTGGAAAAGTATCTACTACTTTAATTATTACAAAGGAGAAAGAGAAATGAAGCAAACAATCAAGCTTTTCGCGGTCCTGTGTATGACCCTTATCGTTGTGTTGCTGATGGCATCCTGCGATGACCTTTCGAACAAACTCCCCTTTGGCGATGAAACAACATCTGCAGAAACAACATCTGCAGAAACAACACCTGCAGAAACAACTCCCGAGAACACAACTCCCGAGGAGACTACTCCCGAAGTAACGACGCCCGAGGAGACTACTCCCGGGGCGCATGAGCACATATGGGAATTGACTGTTCTAAAAGCGGCCACGTGCTTTGAGGAGGGGTCTGTTAAGCATTCTTGCAAGACGTGTTCATTCGTCCAATACATCCCCATTGAGGCGACTGGGCATCACTTGTACACCAATGGTTGTGATGCTACTTGTAATGTAGATGGATGCGGATTTGTTCGCGAAGATTTATATCACAAATATAGCGGCGATTGTGACGCCACCTGCAACGTTACAGATTGCGGATTTGTTCGCGAACCCGGTGAACACCAATATGACAATGACTGTGATGCTACTTGCAATGTTTGCTCAAAAGCGCGCGTAGCAGGTCATGATTTTGTTGACGGTGCTTGCACCGAGTGCGGTGTTGCACTCGGCGTATTTGAAAACACATCGGTATATGATAACGACGGCGATGGCAAAAACGACGTTTACCTTTTTACCCCCATCATCCCCGAAAAGTTTACGGGCGAAGATGTTATTCACGTTTGGGGCGGCGATTACGTTCCCGAACTTTCCGGTTTTTATGTGGGCGTTGATTCTTTTTCTCCGATTCTTTCTTGGTTTTGCACTTCAGGTTACGATGATTACTTCACCTGTAAAGTAACGGTTCCGGAAGCAGGCGTTTATGAAATGGCAATTCATACGAGATTGAAGGATACCAGAGCCCGCGGTGCAAAAATTACCATTAACAAAGATACCGCAAACGAATATGCCTTTGAACTTTCTTATCAATTTGCAACCGAAGAAGAACTCTCCGCTGCAATGGAGAACAACTATACAAGAACTTCCTATATGTTTGGCATCCAAATCGAACTGCAAGCAGGCGATAACTATATCCGCATTGAAGAGCCCACTCAAGACCTTAGGGCGTTTTACTTCAGAGATTTCTACTTTGTTAAGGTTGCCGATTTGACTCCTCACTATCACGAATTTGTGGACGGCAAGTGCGAGTGTGGATTTGTTCCCCCTGTTTTAGAAAACGAATCCGCATACGATAATGACGGCGACGGCAGAAACGACGTTTATCTCTTTACCGCCGCACTTCCCGAAAAATTCAGAGGCGAAGATGCTGTTCACGTTTGGGGGGGCGATCACGTTCCGGAGCTTTCGCGTCTTTACACGTTCGTTGATTCTTTTTTCCCAATTCGTGAGTGGTCTTGCCCTACAGGTTCGGGTGATTACTACGGCTATAAGGTAACGGTTCCGGAAACAGGCATTTATGAAATGGCAATTCATACGCACTTGTGGGCTACCAAAGCTCGCGGTGCAAAATTCACCGTTAACAAGGATACCGAAAACGAGTACACCTTTGAGCTTTCTTATCAATTTACAACCGAAGAAGCAAGTGCCGCAATGGAGAATGACTATACAAGAACCTCTTATATGTATGGCATCCAAGTTGAGCTGCAAGCAGGCGATAACTATATCCGCATTGAAGAGCCCACTCAAGAGCTTAAGGCGTTTTACTTTAGAGATTTCTACTTTGTTAAGGTAGACGATGAGATTCCTCACGAGCACGAATTTGTTGACGGCAAGTGCGAGTGTGGATTTGTTCCCCCTGTTTTGGAAAATGAATCCGTGTATGATAATGACGGTGACGGCAAAAACGATGTTTACCTCTTTACCGCTGCACTTCCCGAAAAATTTACAGGTGAAGATGTTGTCAGTGTTTGGGCGGCTGATTATATTCCCGAGCTTAGTACCTCTTACGTCTCTGATAAAAATATGTTCAGCACAATTTATACGATGTACTGCGAGAAGGAATTTGACGAGTATTTTACCTACAAGGTAACGGTTCCCGAGGCAGGCATTTATGAAATGGCAATCCATACTCGATTGAAGGATACCAGAGCTCGCGGTGCAAAATTTATCATTAACAAAGATACCGCAAACGAATATGCCTTTGAGCTTTCTTATCAATTTGCAACTGATGAAGAGCTCTTCGCTGCAATGGAGAACGACTATACAAGAACCTCCTATATGTATAGCATCCGCGTGGAGTTGCAAGCAGGAGATAATTATATTTGTGTTGAAGGTCCCACCCAAGACCTTAGGGTATTTTACTTTAGAGATTTCTACTTTGTAAAGGTCGAAGAATAAATCCCATCCAACAAAACGCATCACAAAATCAAATTACCGGCAAGGGCAGGGAACCGCGGTTCTCTGTCCTTTTGTTTTGCAAATTCGCGCGAAAAAACCGTACTCTCTGTTGACAATTCCATCGGGATGCGGTATAATAATCTTGTAAACAAGATTAAATGGCAAAAATGCCACCCAAAAGGAGACAATATTATGGAATACGGATTGCAATTATACAGCGTTAGAGACATTACACAAAAGGGACTTGAGAGTGCTATGAAAAAGGTTGCTGACCTTGGCTATAGCTTTGTTGAGTTTGCAGGATTTTTTGGCAACTCCGCGCCCGAAGTTGGCAGAATGTTGCGCGATACCGGACTTCGCATCAGCGGAACGCACACCGGTTGGGAAGAACTCACTTCCGATCGCATTATGAACACCATTCTTTACCACAAGATCATCGGCAACAAGAACATCATCATTCCGTGGGCAGATCTTTCCGATCGCCTCAAGCTCGGTCAGTTTGTCGCTCTTGTCAACGAGGCACAACCTCTCTTGGCACAACACGGCATCACACTCTCCTACCACAACCACAAGGACGAGTTTTTGCCCAATAAGGCAGGTCAAATTCCACACGAAGTACTCCAAAGATGTACCAACATCAAGTTTGAAATTGACACCTTCTGGGCGTATGCCGCAGGACAAGACCCCATCGCGCTCCTTGAGCGTCTTGGCGATCGTGTCAGCGTCATTCACCTCAAGGATGGCCTTGTAAACGGACAAGGCAAAGCCCTTGGCGAGGGAACCGCACCCGTTGCCGCAGTTCGCGAGTATGCAATAGCGCACGGACTTGAGATGGTTGTTGAAAGCGAAACCCTCAACCCCACAGGCATCAAAGAGGTAGAGCGTTGCATCAAGTATCTGCGCTCTCTGGAGGCCTGATGCGCCGCATTTGCATTATTTGCGCGGCGGTAGTTCTCTTGGTTGCGCTTGTATCGTGTAGCAACAAACAGCCCGATGTACCGGTTATCACAACCGAACAAACAACCACCGCGGCAACCACTCCCGAGGAAACTACTCCCGAGGAAACCACCCCCGAGGAGACGACGCCCGAGGTCACCGAACCGGATTTTTCCAACAATCCCGACCCCGACGGCACCAAGCGGTATTAAGAACCGCCAAATTATTACACAAAGGAAACTTTTATGATCCCATTGGAATTGCGACTGAGTCAAAACTTGACGTTGCGGCTCTGTCAAACCGAAAAATTCAAAACCGAAATGCTCTCACTCTCGGCAGTGTTGCCGATTGAGGGGCAAAAACCTTATATGACCTCGCTGCTCTTGTCTGTGCTTTTGCGCGGAACGCAGAGCTATCCCGATATTTCTTCGCTCAACCGTCGCTTGGACTATCTCTTTGGCACCGAACTGTCAGTTCGCAACTTTTATCGCGGAGACGCACAAGTATTCGGGCTTTGCGCTAACGTGCTTGGCAAGGAGTATCTTCCCGACGATGCCCCCGAGCGCGAAGAACTGCTTGGGGAGGTTATAAAAATTATGCGCGAAGTCTTTTTCTTTCCCGCGTTGGATGAGAACGGGCTTCTCTGCGCGAGCTACGTTGAGAGCGAAAAACAGTTGCAATGCGATGCTATTCGCGCCAAAAAGAACCATCCGCAAAGTTATGCAATGGACCGTTGCCGTCAACTCACATTTGACAACGAGCCCTGCGGTATTCCACTTTACGGAACCGAAGAAGAGGTTATGGCGGTCACTCCCGAGGAGCTGACCGCGTATTGGAAGACTATCTGTAAGGACCTTTCCCTGCACGCCTTTTACGTTGGTGCATCCGATGCCGAAAGCGTTGTTGCCTCCCTTGCCTCGGGTTTGCAGTTAGAGAACATTACCGCAGAGCCGATGCAAAAGGGAGAAGCTGCGGCCATTCCGCTTACCGATGTTGCAAAGATCCCGCGCCGCGAGAGTGAACAGAGAATTTGCGAGGACTTGCCTGTGCATCAAAGCGCTTTGGTGCTCTCTCTTCGTACCCCTGCCGCCGTGCAGGATGATGGCTTTTTCGCTTGTGCGTTCTACAACGAGCTCTTGGGCTCATCTTCACCCGTTTCCAAGCTGTTCGTCAACGTGCGCGAAAAACTCGGTCTTTGCTACTCTTGTTTTTCTACCTACAATGCTTACAAGGGCGCACTCACGATTTGTTGCAGTTTGGAAAATGACCGCCTTGGAGAGGCCGAAAAAGAGATCCGCGCACAACTCGCGGCTCTTGCCGCAGGAGATATTACCGATGCCGAATGGCAAGCCGCACAAAAATCGATGGAGAACGCCTACCGTCAACTTTCCGACAGCCCCTCTGCCACCGAGGTCTATTTTCTCGGCAGAGCCCTGGCAGGTGTTTCGATTTCTCCCGAAGAATGCAGTGCGCGCATTGCATCCATTTCGCGTGAGGAAGTCATTCGCGTAGCGCAACAAATGAAAATCGATACCGTTTTCGTCCTGCATCCAACGGGCGGGGGAGAGGAGGCAATCGATGAAGAAAATTGAGTACACGTCCGCGCTTTTGCGCGAACAATACACCTATATCGAACACGAGAGCGGATTATCTATTTACGTTTTCCCCAAAAAGATGACCAATACGTACGCGCTTTTTGCCACTGCATACGGCTCTATGAACACCGACTTTGCAGTAGGGGAGCGGCGTGTCACCGTTCCCGATGGCATTGCGCACTTTTTGGAGCACAAACTTTTTGAAGCGCCCGATGGAAGTGATACCTTTACGCGTTTTTCGGCACTTGGGGCAGATTCCAATGCCTATACCGATTACGATAAAACGGCATATCTTTTCAGTTGCACCGAGAACGTAGACGAAGCCCTCTTTGAGCTTCTCACCTTTGTTACGGAGCCGCACTTTACCGAGGAATCGGTGGCACGTGAGCGCGGCATCATTGGTGAGGAGATTCACGAGGATGAGGATAGCCCATGGGAGCGTGCATATCTGAATTTGGTCAACTCTCTCTATCACAAAAGCCCTGTACGTAACAACGTTTTGGGTACGAGAAAGACCATTGCCAAAATCACTCCAGAGCTGCTCTACGAGTGCTACAACGCATTCTATCGCCTCGATAATATGGCGCTTGTGGTGTGCGGAAACGTCACCCCCGAACAGGTTTTGGCAGTTGCCGACCGTGTTTTGCCAAAGACGCGTGAGGAGAAAGAAAATGTTACACGTTTCTTTCCCATCGAGCCCGAGAGCGTACGGCGCAAGAGGGCAAAAGCCAACATGCAAGTGGCAAAGCCCATCTTTTATATCGGTATTAAAGATAACCAAAGATTTGCATTGCCCGAAGAAAAATTGCGCCACGACCTATCCGTTGCGCTACTCAACGAAATTTTGTTTTCGCAAGCAGGCACCTTTTATGCCGAGTTGTTTGAGGCGGGCTTGGTTTCTCCCTCTTTCTCGTTTGGTTATTCTTGCGATAACAGTCAGTTTGCATTTACCTGTATCTCGGGTGAATCGACCAACCCCGAGGCGGTTTACGACTCTTTGATGGATTATCTCGAGGGGGTAAAGAAGAACGGACTTTCCGTCGAGGACTTTGAGCGTTGTCGCCGCGTCATGTACGCCGACGAGATTCGCGCATACGACTCCACCGACGAAATTGCAAACAGACTTTTGTCTTTTGTATTCGACGGTTCCCAAATCTTTGATGTTCCCGCAGTTTTGCAATCGATCACAAAAGAAGAACTCGAAGAACTTTTGCACACCCTCTATCAAAACGAATATTTTGCAATGTCGGTTGTCCATCCGTTGTGATGCGCACCGATAGAAAGGAGAACTTATGTTCGATACAACCATCGTATCTTTTCCCGGTCTTGGGATTGGGGAAACAGAACTAAACAAAATTGCCTTCACACTCTTTGGAAAGCTCGAGGTTCGTTGGTACGGACTCATCATCACACTTGGTATTCTGTTTGCCGTGGTATACGTAATGTGGCGCGGCAAAAAGAACGAGCACGTCATTGCCGATGATATCATCGATATTGCCCTGCTCACAGTCATTCTCGGTGTTATTGGCGCACGTGCCTACTACGTTTTGACCTCTCTTGACCAATATGACACACTCGGTGAAGCGTTGGCTATTTGGAATGGCGGTCTTGGTATTTACGGCGGCATCATTGGCGGATGTTTGGGAATCGTCATTATGTGCCTGATCAAAAAGATTTCTTGGCGCAAGCTGTTTGATATGGCGGCTCCCGGTGTTATGATTGCGCAAGCGATGGGACGTTGGGGCAACTTTTTCAACGGTGAAGCATACGGCTATGCCATTGGGGATACCACACGTTTCTTCTTTTTCAACAAGGAACTTGTGCTGACCTCGGGCGAGGGAACGATTTTCAACACTTTCCGCATGGGGCTTGACCAATGGGGAATTACCACCTATTATCATCCCACATTCCTTTACGAGAGTGCTTGGAATATCCTTGGTTTTGTCATTGTAAACATCCTTTACAAGCACAAGAGATTTCACGGTCAATGGGCACTGTTCTATTTTGCCTGGTACGGTTTTGGACGTATGTTTATCGAGGGTTTCCGCACCGACAGTCTCTATGTTCCCGGCACGAATATCCGCATTTCGCAGCTTTTGGGCTTGCTGTTCTTCATTGGCGCGGGTGCCGCATTGATTGTTTTGACGATTCTCACACGCAAGCGCGAACCCCTCTTGGTTCTTGAAAATGCCGCTTATGAGGCAGCAAAAAAGGTAGAGTTAGAACTTGCCCAAGCCGAGAACGCGGAACAAACAAGCGAGACGAAAAAGTCGTCGGGTTCGCTTTCTGCATTTTGGCAACAGATGATGCAAAAAATCAAAAATCTGTTCCAAAAGTAATCAAAATAAGCAAAATCCAAAACAGAAAAGGAAACAGACAATGGCAACGAGAATTGACGGCAAATTGATCTCGGCGCAAATCCGCGAGGAGATCAAAGCAGAAACAGCGCAATTTGAAAAAGAAAACGGTTTTTTACCCGGTCTTGCAGTCATCATCGTGGGCGAAGATCCCGCATCACAGGTTTATGTCAGAAACAAAAAGAAGGCGTGCGAAGAGGTCGGATTTTACTCCCGTGTGTACGAATTACCTTGGTGCATTACACAAATGGAACTCAATGCATTGGTTGATGAATTGAACCGCGACAACGAGATTCACGGCATCCTTGTGCAGCTGCCGCTGCCCAAGCATCTGAATGAAAACGAGGTGCTCTTGCGCATCAATCCCGCAAAGGACGTTGACGCTTTCCATCCCTACAACGTTGGCAAAATTATGATAGGCGACTATAGCTTTTTGCCTTGCACCCCCGCGGGCGTTATGGCGCTTTTGGAGCGCACAGGCGTTGAACTTGCAGGCAAGCAGTGCGTAGTCATTGGGCGCTCCAACATTGTTGGCAAACCCATGGCAATGCTCTTGCTCCATGCAAACGGAACGGTTACAATTTGCCACAGCCGCACAAAGAACCTCGCTGACGTTACACGCGAGGCGGATATTTTGGTGGTTGCCATCGGCAAAGCCGACTTTGTCACCGCCGACATGGTCAAGCCCGGAGCGGTCGTCATCGACGTTGGTATGAACCGCCGCGAGGACGGCAAGCTGACAGGCGACGTCGACTTCGCATCGGTCGAGCCCATCGCCTCTGCCATCACCCCCGTACCCGGAGGTGTAGGACCTATGACAATAACGATGTTGTTGAAAAATACGCTGACCGCCGCAAGAAATAAGGCAGGGAAGTGAATAAAAGAAAGAGAACAGCCACCCCGAGGGGTGGCTGTTCTCTTTATTGATAATGGAATATAGATTGCTTCTTAAAAATTATTGTGTTCGCAAAGTCCAATCGCCATTATAGCCGTAATAGGTTGCTTTTACTTCGCCATTGTTCTTTGTCCAGTAATTAACTCCTCCGAGTCCGTGGTTGCCGTTGCGGCCGGTAGTGCCATTTTTGCCGTTATTGAGACCGGTTCCGCCGACTCCGGCATATCCACCGTAGCCCTCACGGCCACCGTTTGCAGTAGCAGACTGAGCACCCCAACCGGCATTTAGGAACCCTTGGGGACCGGAAAGAGTTCCACCACTACCACCGTTACCGCCATTTCCACCGTCACCGCCGTTACCACCGTTGCCTTGTTGTCCATCGGTAGCAATACAATTTGTGGATTGTTGAATTTTACATGAGGTTGCGTTGCCGCCATTACCGCCATTGCCACCATTGCCGCCATATCCACCTTTGCCGCCGTAGCCGCCGTTTTGGACGTTTTGGCGAAATTCTGCAGCACCGTTTCCGGTAGCACCGTCTGCGCCATTACCGCCATTGCCGCCGTTACCTCCGTTACCTCCGTTACCTCCAACGATATTAACAGTTTCGTTGGTGAGTACAGTTACCGCATTTACATCTATTGCAAGTCCACCGCTACCACCGTTGCCACCGTTACCACCATCGCTTCCATCGTTGCCGCGGTATTCATAGCCGACGTGTGCATCATCCTTGTTATACGAAGAGTTGTATTGATACCAACCGGCATAATAATATGTTCCGCTTGCTTGAGAACGGTCTGCACCGTCACCACCATTACCGCCGTTACCGCCGATAATATCACACGATACTTCTTCGGTTATAGTAACTGTATTTGCAATGATAGCGATGCCGCCATTGCCGCCGCTTTGGCTTTCTGCTCCGTTGGCACCGTCTCCCGCCTTGATAAGCAAATTACCTGTACCGGCGATTTCCAAATCGGATGTACCGATATCAATGGCATTTCCGCTGGGAATGGCTGTTGTGATAGAAGATTTTCCCTCAGCGATGATTTTGATTTTTACATTTCCGCAATTGGTGAGAACAAAAGCAGACTCCTCATTTGTTACAAAGTTAAAATCTTGTAGAAGGATAATCAATTCTTGACCTTCGCTAAAGTTAAGTAGTTCAATGCACAGGTTGGTAAAAGTTTTTTGAGAAGTTCCAACAAAAATAATGCCGTTAACGGTATTTGCTACGGTAATGGTATTATATTTGTTACCAGATACCTCTCTTGCGGTGTGACTCAAAAAGTCAGTATTGCTTTCCATAGTTAAATCAATTGTATGAGAACCATCTTTTAACTTTATCGGAATATCATCAATTGAATAATGCGTCGTTGTTTCCCATTTTGCGTATAGTGTGAGGTCTCTTGGGTGCTTCTTCAAATCATTCTTAAAGGGGGTTGTGTAGGTGCTATCCTCATACCAACCAAGGAAAAGACTAGGATCGGGATCTAAAGCATATATCACACCGGGGATGGTAAGGTCATCTTCTATGGTGTAATTTGTGGGATAGGTGTTTTCTGTTACAAAAACTCCACCGTTCAAATAGTATGTAATCGTGTATGTATGAGGTTCCCAAATTGCTTTTAGTGTAATGATTTCATCTTGATTTGCAATATTTTTTACAGGTTGCTCATCGGAAAAGTGGTGTACACCATTTTCTGTTTCTAAAGTCCAACCCGCGAAATCATACCCTAACTTGGTAAATTGGTTTTTAGCCAAGTTTTGGGTTTTGTTGATGCGGTGGATTGTGGTATTTGTTACACCCGTACCGCCATTTGCATCGTAGTTTACGGTATATTTAGGTTCCTTAAAAATCTCCAAATCGATACCGATTTTTTTGAGAACAGAGGCAACAACTGAGAAAAATGGTTCATCGTTTCCTTCGGATAGCGCTTTTCCCGCAATACTAAAGATACCAAATGCAATAGCAAGTACAATAACAATTGCTATTATAATTTTTCCCACAGACTTTCTTTGTTCGTAATCCATTTTCACCCTCCTAAAATGAAATTCACTATTTATATCCCAAAATGGGATAATTGAATTATACCACAATGGTATAATATTGTCAAGGGGATTTTCAAAAAAGGAGAGAGAAATGGAATTTCGGCTCAAAGAATTGCGAAAAAAGAAGAAAATATCGCAGCTCAAGCTCGCACTTGACCTCAATATGAATCAAAATACAATTTCGCGCTACGAAACAATGGAGCGCGAGGCGGACTATGAAACGCTGATTAAGATTGCGGACTATTTTGACGTTTCCATCGACTATTTGCTTGGCAGAGAAGTGAATAAAAAATAAAAGGTTTTACCAATCTGTGATCGGTAAAACCTTTTTGTTATTCATTTTCAACAGGTGGTGCAACGATTTTAAGTTCGGGATCATCAATTTGGTTAAAGAGGAAAGTCCAATATTTAACGGTTTCGTCACCGTTGAACTCCTCTATTTCAAAGTAAATAGATTCTGCAACCACAGAGTAGGTAATGGTATAGCAGAGTGTTGTGCCATATGTGGTTTGTGCTTCAAAAGTGATGACAATGGCGTTGGCGTAATCATCGAAATAGGAAGAAAAATTGTAAAGATCTTCTTTTGCGAGGGGAAAAATGGGCATGAACGCCTCATAGTATACAAAAGTATACATAGCTTCAAAAGAAGTATCTTTTTGTGCGGTTTCGCCGTTGTCGCGTCGATAGCTCTTTTTGTCAACGATCCAATATTCTTGCTCAAACTCCTCTTTGGAGATTAAGAGGTAACAGTCGTAATATTCCGTTTCCCATCTAGCTGCTTTATAAATAACAGCTTCGTTATCAAAGGTCATGTACACACAGAACGCCCGAGCATCGTGAGGTTTGTTACAAAGTTCGGTATAAAACTCGTAGATTTCGTCATCGCCTTTTGGGATTTTTGTGGTGACGGTGTTATCAGGCGTCTCTTTGTCGGGCGTGGTTTGTTCAGGCGTTGTAGTCGCGGGAGAGGTGGTTTGAGGAGAGGTTGTTTGGGGCGTAGTTACCACGGGCTTGTCAGAACCAAAGCACGCTGTAACCGCCAGCAGAATAGCGAAATTCAAGCAAATGGATAAGATGATTTTGAGTGCCTTTTTCATTTCCTTTTCTCCTTTTTATTATCTCTTTTTCTTCGCCTGCCCACCTGTTTTAGCAGATGCCTTTTTTGCAGGACGTATGCCGCTTTTTGCACCACGTGTAGCGGTTTTTGCGCCTTTTGCGTCCTTTTGGGGCGCTTTTCTTGCGCCTCTTTGGGGAGTGGTCGGCTTTTTGCCGTTGTCCTTTCTCGGTGCGTGCGTGTTCGCAGGGCGAACAAGGCATTCGGGACTGTGACCGATCAGGTCGGTGCGGCCTGCCTTTGTCAGCGCCTCGCGCACGAGGTCGGCATTTTGCGGGCGGTTATATTGGAGCAACGCGCGTTGCAGCTGTTTTTCGTGGTAGTCGGTGGCAACGTAAACGTTCTTCATTGTTAAGGGGTTGATGCCCGTGTAGTACATCACCGTCGATGCCGTGCCGGGGGTGGGGTAGTAGTCCTGTACCTGTTCAGGCGCGTAGCCGTTTTTCTTCAGGCACACGGCAAGCTCAATGGCATCTTTCAGCGTGGAACCTGGGTGGCTGGACATCAAATAAGGAACAAGATACTGTTCTTTTCCAATGGTGTGAGTGATGTCAAAGAACTTCTCGCGGAATTTTTCGTAAACGCCAAAGTTGGGCTTGCCCATGCAGGCAAGCACCGCCGACGAGCAATGCTCGGGCGCGACCTTGAGCTGACCGCTGACGTTGTCTTTCACCAGCTTGCGGAAGAACGCATCGTTTTTGTCCTCCAAGAGGTAATCAAAACGGATGCCGCTGCGAATGAACACTTTTTTGACGCGCGGCAATGCTTCAACTTCTTCAATCAGGTGTTGATATTCGGTGTGGTCAACCTCAAGATTGGGGCAGGGCTTGGGAGCGAGGCACTTGCGAGTTGCGCACACGCCATCGGTGAGTTGTTTTTTGCAGGCAGGATAGCGGAAATTGGCGGTCGGGCCGCCAACATCGTGGATGTAGCCCTTAAAATCGGGGAGCGCGGTAATTTTGCGTGCTTCTTCAATTACGCTCTGCTCGCTGCGCGAGCGCACGGTTCTGCCTTGATGGAAGGCGAGGGCACAGAAGTTACAGCCGCCAAAGCAACCGCGGTTGTGTGTGATGGAGAATTTGACTTCCTCAATACCGGGAACGCCGCCTTTTTCTTTGTACGTGGGGTGATAATCGCGCATATAGGGCAGGGCATACACGCGGTCGAGCTCGCTTCTTTCCAAGGGGGGCATAGGCGGATTTTGCACAAGCATCTTGCCGTCGTAAAGCTCGCAAATGGCACGACCGTTGATGGCATCTTGGTTTTTGTATTGCACGCCAAATGCCTCGGCATACTTGCGTTTGTCGGTTTTGAGTTCGTTATAATCAAAGGTTGCCGCCACATCGTAGTGGATGGCGTCCTCGGGTTTGCAAAGATAAACTGTTCCGCGCACGTCGCGGATTTTTTTGATAGGCACACCGCGCGCGAGTAGCTCCGCGATGCGCAAAAGGATATTTTCGCCCATACCGTAGGTGAGAATATCGGCGGTGCTATCGACCAAAACCGAGCGGCGCACCTTGCTATCCCAATAGTCGTAGTGGGCAAAGCGACGAAGCGATGCCTCAAGACCGCCAAGGATGATCGGCACGTCGCCATACGCTTCGCGGATGCGATTGGAGTAGACGATGACCGCGCGGTCGGGACGTTTGCCCATCTCACCACCGGGGGAGTAATAGTCAAAGCTGCGGCGCTTTTTGGATGCGGTGTAATGCGCCACCATACTGTCGATATTGCCGGACGTTACAAGAAAACCGAGGCGCGGACGACCGTATTCACGGAATGCATCACAGCTTTTGTAATCGGGTTGCGAGAGGATAGCAACGCGATAGCCGGCTGCCTCCAGGACGCGCGAGATGATGGAGACGCCAAAGGACGGATGATCGACATAAGCGTCACCCGTAACGTAAACAAAATCAGGTTTATCCCAGCCGCGCGCTTCCATATCCGCGCGTGAGAGCGGTAAAAAGTCCATTGTGGTTCCTCTCTTGAAAGTTAGTGTGTTTATAAAAAGCTCAAGCAAAGTCTTCTCCCAAATCAATCCAATTGGGATTTTTGCTTTCAACGAGCGAGTTCTTTTTCTCGCGCATCCAACGCTTTAAGCGTTTTTCGCAGGCAATTGCATCGTTGATGTCGGTAAATTCTTCAAAAAAGACGAGTTTGTGTATGCCATACGTTTTTGTAAAACCCTCGATTTCGCCATTTTTGTGCTCGCGCAATCGACGGCTTAAATTGTTTGTTACGCCAACATAAATCATTGCGTTTGCTTTACTGGCAAGAATATAAACGTAATACATACGATCTCCTGTTTGTTTCATTCTGTATGTCATTCTGAGCGAAGAAAATCGCGAAGCGATTTGCGAAGTCGAACTTTTGCGGGTTGAGCGAAGCGAACGAGCAAAAGCGCGAGACCTTTTGGTCGAAGCGGGATATGGCTACAAATCTTGGTGACTTTCCAACGGAATGTTACATTTTCTGTAGAAAGCCACCAAAACTCCAAACCATATCCCTGCGTCGCATTCGCTCCTTGGTTTTGTATCGGATCGTCGCCGCGAGCGGCTCACTCCCTCAACAAAACTTCGACTACGTGCTTCGCACTCCGCTCAGAATGACAGGTTGATTGTTCATTTTGTGATAATCGTTTGTTGTTAGCGGACGACCTAATGGAAGGCGGCGAGCCGCCACGAGATTGCAAGCAATCTCGTCGCCCCTACTATGCAAAGAAAAGTTGGCTATGTAGTTTATGTAGACAATTTTTTTGCCTTAAAACTCGACGATATGCATTTATCAATCGTAATGCTTTTTATAATTGACAGTAATCAGGATAGTTCCTATCATAATGGAAAGAACGACAAGAATCGGGCCACCAATACGCGCATATCCTGCATTTTTCTCAAAGTCGGCTGTAACATTATCAATGGATAAATAATCAGTGCCGTCATATTCAATGCCATAAATTCTATTATCGCTGTATGTAATGGTTATTTCATCACCTTTTTGTAATTTCTCAAAAAGAGACTGATCAATGTTGTCGCAGCAAATTCCTGTTGCTTCAAAGAAAGAATCGTCCTCAAACCAAACCGAAAAAGAGGATGGTTGCGTATAACCAAAAATAACATCCCACCATGTATCCTCATAAGTCTCAAACTCTGAAACAATACCAGTTTTCACTTCCAGATCGGTTGGTACTTTGTATGTGAACATAAGCAAGATGCCACAAACAACCAATGCGAGCGTTAATACAATAATCAAAATGTTAGTTCCTTGATAGGTGTTTTTCATTATAAAACTCCTTAATCATAATGATGTAGACCGATGTCTTATTTATAAGGGGATTTGTAATTTTCGCGAAATAACAAGGTGTGCATGTTAGCCTCCCTCCGAGAGGGAGGGGGACCGCGATAGCGGTGGAAGGAGCCTGCGCGACTAAAATATTTTAATGCACGCGGGCTCCCTCGGTCGCCTTCGGCGCCAGCTCCCTCCCGGAGGGAGCCCTTCAATTATTCACGCATCAATCACTTGTTGGAGAATAAGCTTTATGTTTCTTTAGTAACGTCCTCTTCCTCATACGCTTTAATGCCCTGCATACCGGGGGTGAGCTTGAAGCCGTCGATCTCGCCGCGCTGTATCGCTCCAAAGATGCGATAGCGCAGTCCGTTGTGCTCGCGGTCTAGCTTTGAAAGGAGCTGCTTCATCTCCTCGCGTTGCGTGTTTCCGTCGGCAGGGCAGGGCGATTTGATAACGGGCAAGTCCACCTTGTTGGCAAAGTAGCGTACCTCTTTTTCGGGCATATAAATCATCGGGCGAATGAGTGTAATATCCATTCTCGAAAGATACGTCACGGGGGAGAAACAGCCCAGACGTCCCTCAAAAAAGAGGTTGAGCATAAAGGTCTCAACGGCATCGTCAAAGTGGTGACCGAGGGCGACCACGTTGCAACCGAGGTCTTTTGCCGCGCGGTGAAGCGCACCGCGGCGCATCTTGGCACAAAGAGAACACGGAGACTTCTCTTGACGAATGTCAAAAATGATTTTTGCAATTTCGGTTTTGGTGATGTGATAGGGAACGTTCAACTCGTCGCATAACTTTTGAATGGGAGAAAAATCCATGCCCCCCTCAAAACCCATATCTACGGTGATGGCAACCAGCTCAAAGGGAACGGGATAAAAGCGGCGGAGTTCTGCCATGGCGCACAAAAGTGTGAGCGAATCCTTTCCGGCGGAAACCCCCACTGCAATCTTATCTCCCGGGCGAATCATTTGGTAATCATCCAATGCTCGCCTTGTATAACTCAAAATTCGTTTGATATGTTCCATTTGTTGCAATAGGCAAAGAGAGAACCTTGGCGGTTCTCTCTTTGCTCACCTTTGTTGTTTTTAAGCTTCTTCAACTACCTCTTCGGCAACCTCGTCTTCAATGAGGTCGTCTGCTTGGGGTTCTTCGTCGTTGTCGATGTCAACGGTCAGCTTTCTGATGGCTCTGAGCTCAAAAGCTACGCCTGCAACAAAAGCGGCAACTGCGGTAATCGCTACGGATGCAATGATCCACTTTGCAACGGTGTTCTTCTTCATAGTTCTGTTCTCCTTTGGTGTTGATTTATTTCAATTTAATAATGTTCAATGTTCAGTTTTTGCAGTCACAATGAAGTTTAATCATCAAAACTGCAAGTATCGTATATCTTTTGCGCCTGCGGCGTTAAGCGGCGCACTTTTTCACCATTCTCGTATGCTTTATAAAGAATGAGCGGTTTGGATACACGCACCGATGGAGCAGCTCCCTTGGTAGCTTCAATCAGCACACTGCAGGGTTCGCTTTCCGCGTCAGCGTGAACAAAGGTTATTCGCTTGGGCTCGAGTCGATTGTCGTGCATCGCATTGAGCAGATCTGTCAAGCGATCGGGACGCCAAACGCACACAAATTTTCCGCCGTGCTTGAGGAGTCGCGCAGCGCACGCGCAAAAGTCGGCAATATTGCCGCACACCTCGTGGCGGGCGATGTATTTTTCTTCGCTTTCGTTGCGTTTGCCCGACGTACATTTCATATAAGGGGGATTGGATATCACCAAACCGACCTCACCGCCTATGTCCTCGGGGCGCAAATCTCGCACGTTGACGCACAGCGGTGTGATGGAATCGGCCAACCCATTGAGTCTTGCATTCCGCGCAATCAATTCGGCAAATGCAGGTTGTACTTCAACTGCGGTTGCACTCTTGATTTTTCCCTTTGCCAAAAGAAGCAAGGGAAGAATGCCCGTGCCGCTGCCAAGATCAACAGCGTGTGTCTTTGATGCGGATTTTACAAAAGCCGCCAAAAGGAACGCATCGGTTCCAAAGGTAAGTCCCTGTTTTTTTTGAATCAGTCGGATTTTCTCGTTTACTGTATCTAACCGTTCATCTTCGGCAAGAGGGGGTAAAAGAAAAGGGGGAAGTGGAAGATCTATCATACTCCGACTCCTTTTGAGATTGTAAGAGCGAAGAGGAACGGTAGAGCGTACCGACCGCTTCGCTCTTAGGTAGCAAAGATGTATTATGCTTCCTGGGGAGCGCCAACAGGGCAAGCCTCAGCACAAGCACCGCAAGATACGCAGGTATCTGCATCGATCTCGTACTTGCCGTCACCTTCGGTGATGCAGCCCATGGGGCAAGCTTCAACGCAAGCGCCGCATGCTACGCAATCGTCACTGATCTTGTATGCCATACTATTTTTCCTCCTGATTTATTTTGGGATACTTATATTGTATCACAATTTTTTGTTTTTGCAACTGTTTTTTGATATTTTTTTCAAAAAAATATTTCAAATCGAAAAAAGAGTGATTTTGTCGAAAAAAATTGGATATTATTCTGCCGTTTCTTCCTTATTTTCACTGTTTTTGGGAGCTCTGCCAAGAGGAGTGACCTCACTGCGGTGGTATTGCTTGGGGGGAGTGTCGGGTGAATCCTTGAAAATGACGCGAATGGTTCCCGCCAAGGGATTGGTAGAAATGACCGTTCCTATGCCGTCCTCGGTTTTTACCGTGGAGTCAACGGCGGGGGTTCGGCGGATTTCTTCCACATAGGTTTCGGCTTCAAAGTGTAGGCAGCACATCAGGCGGCCGCACATACCCGAAATTTTTGCAGAGTTGAGAGAGAGGCCCTGCTCTTTTGCCATTTTGATAGATACCTGCGCAAAATCGGGCAGGAAAGTGGAGCAGCACAGCATTCTTCCGCAAGAACCGATACCACCCAGCATTTTGGCTTCGTCGCGAATGCCAATTTGGCGGAGCTCGATGCGTGTGCGGAATACCGATGCCAAATCCTTGACCAGCTCGCGGAAATCTACGCGTCCGTCGGATGAGAAATAGAATAGAAGTTTGGAATTATCGAACGCATATTGCACGTCGATGAGCTTCATATCCAGTTTATGCGCCTCGATCTTTTGTTGACAAACCACCAGCGCATTCTTCTCTTTTTCGCGGTTTTCCGCGTTATGCTCGACATCGGCAGGGGTTGCAACGCGGATCAAAGGACGCAAGGGTGTGACAGTTTCGCTGACGTTGACCATTGTGTTCTCCAAGCTGACCTCACCAAATTCGGGGCCTCTTGCAGTCTCAACAATGGCAAATTCGCCCTTTTTGAGCTTTTGCCCGCGCGGATCAAAGTAGTAAACCTTGCCCGCAGAGCGGAAACGAATGCCGATGACCTCAACCTTTTCTTCGCTTTCGTTTGCAGAGGGGGCGGTTGCGGAAGCGGGGGAAGCAAAGAGTTCTTCATCGCTCAACTGCGGCATGGGTTCCTCGGGAGCGGCTTCTTTGACGGGGGTTTGATTGTTCAAAACAATTTTTGCACGCCACTCGGCAAGTTCTTTTTCTTCCTTAGGATCACCGTAAATATCATCCTTTTGGGGAACACGGTCGAGGGGCTTTCTATTGTCCTTTTGATGGTTGTTGTGGTGATTGTGGTGGTTGCGGTTGTCGTTCTTTTTGTTGCTCTGTTGGTTGTTTTTTTGCACCGTTTGTGAGTTTTTCTCGCTTTTTTGTGCTGCGTTTTCGGGTTTTACACCGCTTTCGGCAGCGGCAGCCGCTGCGGCTGCTGCCGCGCGTTGCTTCTTTTCTTGGTGCTTTTTGCCACCGCGATGACCTCTGCGGCGACGGTTTTTATTTTCACCGCCTGCAGCGGGTGCATTCTGCGCTTGTGTATTCTGCGCGGCGGTTTTGTTGTTGTCTTCCATATTCGTTCCTTTCTTCCTATGTGGGGGAATGTATGTCTATCAAAGCAGGTTGCTCTGCTGTGCCATTGCGATTATTGTCAGGCGCACGTTTGCGTTGGCACGCAAGCGGTCCACGGCATCACTCACGCTGTCGCACAGTGAGAGGAGCGTGGGGGTGGTAAAGGAATACGCCAGCGATGCGGCTTCCTCGCGGTCCGAGAAAAAGCAAAGGGGAGCATTTTCGGTCTGCTTGCAGAGCAAAAGATCGCGCAAACAGAGCAGAATGGTACTGAATTGCTCAATCAATTCATCGCGGCGCGAGCCGAGACTGTTCAAAAATCGCATCGTTTCTCCCGTGTTTTTGGGAGATGCACACAGATGCGCAAAGTTGCGGGCAAGTTCTCTTTTTTCGGAGAGCGGCTTGTAGAGCTTGGGATCAAGCAATTCAAGGGCTCGTCCGATGCTGCCGTCAGCGGCAACAACGATATCTTCTAGCGACGCTCTGTCGGTCTCTGCCATTCGCTTTGCTTCGGGCACTTTTGCACAGATGTGCTGCAAAATCAGCTCATTTTGAACCGGTTCAAGGCGCAACACGGGAGCGCGACTGCGAACGGTCTCGAGCAAAAGAGAGGGGGTTTCGCAAAGCAAAAGGAAGAGCACGTAGGCAGGGGGCTCTTCGAGCGTAAGCAGAAAAGCGTTTTGTGCCTGTTGCGTCATCAGGTGCGCTTCTTCAATGATATAGACCTTTACCGAAAGATCATTCGGGGGAATATATACGTCCTGTCGCAATTCTCGAATGGGATCAACGCCAAGCGTTGCCTTGTCGCCGCGATTGACATAAATCACGTCGGGCGAGTTGCCCGAGAGGATTTTGCGGCACGCGGGGCAGTTTAGGCAGGGGAGAGGCGTGTGAATATCCTTTTGATGCTCACAGGCAAGAGCGGCGGCAAGATGGAGCGCCAAGGTGTGCTTGCCAAAGCCACGCTCACCCGAAAGGATATAGGCGTGCGAAAGCTTACCTGCCAAGAGCTCGTCACCAAGACGGGCACGCAGGCGCTCATTTGCTACTACGTCAGTCAGTATTGGGCGCATACGCACATCTCCTTTCTGTCAAAGCGACATATCACTCCAACATAAATTATATCAGTTTTTTTTGCTTTTGTCAAGACGCGAGCGGTTGGTAATGTTAACTTTTTCGCGCTTTTTTCTAAAAATCACTAAAGGGTAATTGACATTCGAAAAGAAATAGGTTATAATAGTCTATGTATATTATGAGTATACAACAAAGTCACCACAAGAAAGGAGATTGCAAAATGAAAGTTACAAAGCAATCCATCGTCGGAGACGTTCTTGATTACGATCGCGAAACTGCGCAATTCTTTTTCGCCATCGGCATGCACTGCCTCGGTTGTCCCGCTTCTCGCGGTGAGTCCATTGAGGCCGCTTGTGCAGCACACGGAACCGACGCTGACGCATTGGTAGAAGCCATCAATAAGTTTCTTGCTGATAAGAAATAAATCATTGGCATCGGGTGCCGTACGATGTGTGCGGCACCCGTTTTTCACAAAGAATACAACAAAAGTTGCCAAAGGAGAGCTATGCAAACCATACCCACACCGTCGGCACGTCTTTTGAGCGCGCTCCCATACCTAACGAAGGGCGGCGCTGTGATCGACGTTGGAACCGACCACGCATACCTGCCCATTTATCTGGTTGGGCAGAATATTTCTTCGCGCGCGCTCGCGTGCGATATTAACCGCGGACCTATTGAGAGCGCTGAGCGAAACATTGCCTCCGCGGGACTTTCGAATCAAATCGATACCCTTTGCACCGACGGTTTACACGGGACAGAGGATTTTCATCCCGATAACGTGATGATCTTCGGCATGGGCGGAGAACTGATTATCCGCATCCTTTCCGAAGCTCCTTGGGTAAAGGACTCGCATATTGGATTGGTTTTGCAACCGATGACGCGCGCACATCTTTTGCGCCGATGGCTCCTTGAAAACGGCTTTGCAATCGTGGGTGAGACCATCACGCACGAGGATAGATATTATCAAACCATTTCCGCACGTTACTGCGGTAAAAACGAAGAATACACCGAGGAAGAACTGCTCCTCGGCAGACTGAATATAGAGAACAACGCGCCCAATTTGCGTGGATTTATAGAACACGAAATTGGCGTTTGGGAAGCGATTCGGCGCGGTAAATCGCAATCCGCCAACGCGGACACGCGCGACGAGGATCGCACCCTGCAATTTTTGAAAGAGAGATTGGAGACACTACAATGACAGTAAGAGAACTCTATGCGTTTTTTGAAGAGAAGATTCCGCGCGCCCTTTCCTGCGATTGGGATAACGATGGGCTTATGGTTTGCCCCGATGACACCAAAGAAGTGCGTCGCGTGCTGGTGGCATTGGATATTACCGCCGCCGTGGCAGAACACGCAATCAAAGAGAGATATGACCTTATCGTGTCTCACCATCCGCTTATTTTCCATCCCATCAAAGCGGTAGTTCCGGGAGATGCCGTTGTCAACAAGGTCATTCGTTTGCTCACCTCGGGTGTGTCTGCTATGAGCTTCCACACCCGTCTTGATGCGGTTTCAGGAGGCGTCAATGACGTTCTTGCAAATGCCATCGGCTTGCAGGAGATCATCCCCTTCGGTAAGGACGGTGAAGAAATGGGACGCATAGGAAACCTTCCTGCCCCTATAACGTTGCGTGACTTTGCCGAGCTTGTCAAAACTGCCACGGGTGCAAAACAGGTACAAATCAGCGATGCCGGCAAGCTTGTCTCTCGCGTAGCCGTTCTGGGCGGTGGCGGTGCAGGCGAATCGGGTGCGGCAGCAGCCGCAGGCGCGGACACCTACCTGACGGGAGATCTTCGCCACGACCAACTCACCGAAGCACCCGAGCGAGGCATGAACCTTGTTCAAGGCGGACACTTCTTTACCGAAAACCTCGTTTGTAACCGCATCCGAGAACTTATTCACGAGGCAGATGCAACCATCGAGGTTGACATCATCAACAGCTACCCTGCAGAATTTGTTTGAGAAATCAAGGAGAGAAAAAATGACCTACGTAATTTCGGATATTTGCGGCAATTATCAAAAATTCAAGGAGCTGATGGACAATGTTCTCATCAGCGATAGCGACACGCTTTATATTTTGGGCAACACCGTTGATTTTGGTGACGAGCCGATGGAGCTGATTGAGGACATCAGTATGCGCTCCAACGTCTATGCCGTAGCGGGCGAGCGCGACTATCTTGCCGCGCGTATGCTCTACGGCTTTGATAAAATGCTTAAGGGGGGCGGCACTCCGGATGCCGATTATATCTCCGAAATGACCGCTTGGGTTGCCGAGGGCGGACAAACCACGCTCGACGGCTTCCGCGCGCTCGATGCCGACGCACGCGAGGGCGTGCTCGATTATCTTACGGAAATGACACTCTATGAAGAAGCGGATGTAAAGGGCAAAACCTATATTCTTTTGAGCCGTGGCATTGCAAACTATACCTCCGACACCGATCTTGAAGACTACGAGCCCGAGGACTTCTTCTCGGAGGATGCCGTAGCTCCTGCAATCGAAGATGCCATCGTTGTTGTTGGCGGTGAGGTGACAAAGAGCGGCAAAATCGAGCGAGAGGGCAACGTCATTCGCATCAACTGCGGAGAGAAGCTTGCTTGCCTTTGCCTTGAAAACGGCAAGGAGTTCTACGTCTGATGCAAAAGAACGATATTTTGCGTGTTCGCATCGAGGAGATCAACAATCTTGGTTTTGGCGTGGCGCACGCAGAAGATAAGAACGGCGAGCGCGGACAGGTTATGTTCGTGCGCGGTGCCGTAACGGGTGACGTGCTGGATGCACGCATCATCAAAGTGAATAAAAGCTATCTCATTGCCAAAATAGAGAAGATGATCACCCCCTCAACGCTTCGCGTTGAGGAGCCCCTTTGTGGGGCAGTCGGATGCGGCGGTTGTGTTTATCAACCTATCCGCTATGCGCACGAGGCAGACCTCAAGCGCGACTACGTGGTCAACGCCTTTCGCAAGGCAGGGCTTGCCGACGTGCAAGTGGGGGAGCTTCGCCATACGGGCGAGTTGACGCGCTACCGCAACAAGGCGCAGTATCCCGTTGCCAATGGCAAAGAGGGAATGTTGGCTGGCTTTTTTGCAACGGGTACGCACCGCATCGTGCCTATGTCCGATTGCTGCCTGCAGCCAACTCTTTTTGGTGAGATCGTTACATACATTTGTCAATTTTGCGATCGCAACGGTATTCGCGCCTACGAGGAAGAAAGCCGCAGCGGTCTGCTTCGCCATATCTATCTGCGCACAGGCGCCGCTACAGGCGAGGTGATGGTCTGCCTTGTCATCAACGGCGAACACCTCAAAGGCGAAGATGCCCTCGCGCAAGAGCTGATGGCGCACTTTCCCGCGGTTAAGAGCGTGATGCTCAACGTCAACCGCGAGAACACCAACGTCGTCCTCGGCGACGATTACCGCACCATTGGCGGCAGAGACTACATTGAGGACGTTCTGTGCGGACTGACCTTCCGCATCTCGGCAGGTGCGTTTTATCAGGTCAACCATAACGCCTGCGAGCTGCTCTACGGTATCGCGCGAGAGCGCGCCGCGCTGACAGGTAAGGAGACCGTCCTCGACCTTTATTGCGGCATTGGCACCATCGGGCTTTCGATGGCAAAGAGTGCCGAAAAGGTCATCGGCATTGAGATCGTCGAAGAAGCCGTTACACGTGCTGCAGAGAATGCCGCGCGCAACGGCATTGAGAACGCCTATTTTTATTGCGGTGACGCATCAGATGCAGAAAAACTGTTGGAGCGCGCCGAAGCCGCTCACGGCGACGTTTCGGGAGCCACCGTTATGATGGACCCACCGCGCAAGGGCAGCACTCCCGAGCTTATTACCTACCTTGCCAAGCGCAACTTTGCGCGCATCGTCTACGTCTCTTGCAATCCCGACACCCTCGCCCGCGATTGCGTGCTGTTCAAAGAATTGGGATATGAGATTGGCGAGGTAACGCCGGTTGATATGTTTCCACGTACAGGACACGTCGAGAGTGTCGTTTGTCTCGAAAGGAGAGAATTATGATACCATTCAAAAAAACATGCGACAAGTGTAAAACCATTGAAACTGTAAAGTCGCTTAAAAATATCGAAGATTTTTTTGCCATATTAGAAGAACTCAAGAGATTATTGGTAAGTGAGAATTACGAATATGCCGGAGGAAATAACCCCGCCGACACTATCAAAAATTGGCCTCAAGACGGATTGTGGTATAGAATTAAATGCAAAAATTGCGGCGCGATTTATACCTTATGGTACGATGCTTTTAAGGGTAAAGGCTACTTCAAAAAGGGTAAATAAATATACCTTTTGGAGTTTCCACCCCCGTTTTAGCCGATTTTTATACCTTTTGGAGTCTTGACCCACGTCGAAAGTTTAGTTTGTCTGACGCGAAAAATCTAATCTTGTAGGGACCGGCGTCCTCGACGGTCCTAAAACGAAAAAATTATCGTTTGTAAAAATGATGATATGATATTCAAAAAAGTGTGTAGCCGTATTGAAAGCAAACC
>JAZSFM010000090.1:0-7590 GCA_045532215.1 Eubacteriales bacterium
TCTGTCCGCAATGCTCAGAGGTAAGCAAGGACGCTTCCGTCAGAACCTCTTGGGTAAGCGTGTCGACTATTCGGGTCGTTCGGTTATCGTCGTAGGCCCCAATCTCAAAATTTATCAGTGCGGTCTGCCTAAGGAAATGGCAATCGAGCTGTTTAAGCCCTTCGTAATCAAGAGATTGATTGAGATGGGTAAGGCAACCAACATGAAGGATGCGCAGAAAAAGATCGACCGCGCATACGATCCCGCAAACGCTTGCGTTTGGGATGCGCTCGAAAATGTAATCAAAGAGCACCCCGTGCTCCTCAACCGTGCACCTACCTTGCACCGTCTTTCCATTCAGGCGTTCGAGCCCGTATTGGTTGAAGGCCGCGCAATCAAGTTGCACCCGCTGGTATGTACCGCATTTAACGCCGACTTTGACGGTGACCAGATGCCTGTACACGTACCGCTTTCCGCAGAGGCACAAGCAGAGGCACGCTTCCTGATGCTCTCGGCTAACAACCTGCTCAAACCCATGGACGGTAAGGCAGTAACCGTACCTTCTCAGGATATGATCCTGGGTGCTTACTACCTGACTATGGAAAAAGACGGTGAGCCCGGTGACCGCGTTGCTATGACTGATGAAGAAGGCAATATCGTTCGCGACGAGAAGGGCGAGATCGTTTACAAGTACCATATGTACCGCAACGAAGACGAAGCCATGATGGCTTACGCCAACGGCACGCTCGGTCTGCACTCCAAGATTAAGATCCGTCTCACTCGTGAGATCAATGGCGAGATGAAGTCCGACGTTATCGTTACCACCCTCGGCCGTCTCATCTATAACAAAGTAATTCCTCAGAACCTTGGCTTTGTTGATCGTTCCAAGCCCGAAAACGCACTCAAGCTTGAGGTTGAGTTCGTTATTAAGAAGAAGCAACTCGGTCAGATCCTTGACCGCTGCATCCGCAACAACGGCCCCGACGTTTGCGCAAGAATGCTTGACGATATCAAGGCGCTCGGTTATCAATATTCCACCAGAGCTTCCTTCTCGATCTCGGTTTACGATATGACCATCCCGAAGGAAAAATCCGAATATATCGATGCTGCACAAAAGCAGGTTGACGTCCTCAACGATTACTACCGTATGGGTCTGTACTCCGACGAAGAACGTTACAGCGCCGTTATCAAACTGTGGGATAAGACCACTGATGACGTTACCGCCGCACTGCAAAACAGCTTTAGCCAATTCAACCCGATTAAGATCATGTCCGATTCCGGAGCCCGTGGTTCTATCGCACAGATGCGTCAGCTCGCAGGTATGCGTGGTTTGATGTTTGCAACCAACGGTCGTACCATCGAGGTACCGATCAAATCCAACTTCCGTGAGGGCTTGAACATTCTCGAGTACTTCATGGGTGCTAAGGGTTCCCGTAAGTCCCTGTCCGATACGGCACTCCGTACCGCAGACTCGGGTTACCTGACTCGTCGTCTTGTTGACGTATCGCAAGAGGTTATCGTTCGCGAAATCAAGTGCGACTCCAAGACACCCACTTATATTACCGACATTATGGACGAGAAGAACAATGTTCTCGAGCCCCATCCGACCGTATCATCGGCCGTTTCACTATGGGCGAGGTCGTTCATCCCGTAACCGGTGAAGTTATCGTTGGCGACGACGAAATGATCACCGAGGAAGCTGCAGAACTCATCAATGCCGCAGGCATCAAGGGCGTCAACATCCGCACAGTTATCCAGTGCCATGCAAAGCAGGGCATTTGCGCACACTGCTACGGTGCCGACCTTGCAAACGGCAAGCTGGTTAACGTTGGTGAAGCGGTTGGTATCATTGCCGCACAGTCCATCGGTGAACCCGGTACGCAGTTGACGATGAGAACCTTCCACTCCGGTGGTGTTGCAGGTTCCGATATTACCCAGGGTCTGCCTCGTGTTGAAGAACTCTTCGAAGCACGTCAGCCCAAAAAGCCCGCCGTTATCAGCGAAATCCGCGGTACGGCACACATCGGTATGGCAGAAAACTCCAACATTCATACCGTCACCGTTCGTCCCGATGCAGAGCAACCCGAGGGCGTTGTTGCCGAGGTTAAGGAATATCAAATTCCTTACGGCACCAAGCTGTCCATCATCGAAGGTCAGCATCTCGAGGTTGGTGAGGCAATGACCGAAGGTAACAAGGCGCCTGCCGATATTATGAGAGTTCTTGGTTTGGATGCCGTTTATGAGTATCTGATCAAGGAAATCCAAAAGGTTTACCGTTCTCAAGCTTGTAACGTAAACGACAAGCACGTTGAAATCATCGCTCGTCAGATGACCAGAAAGATGAAGGTTGAAGATAGCGGTAGCACCGACCTGCTCGTTGGCTCCAGCATCGACGTTCTCGACCTTGAAAGAGCAAACAACGAAATCGACGCTCGCATTGCAGCCGGCGAAGAGGGACTCACCCACGCAACGGGTAGCACCATTCTCTTGGGTATCACCAAGGCATCCCTGCAAACCGAATCCTTTATGTCCGCAGCATCCTTCCAGGAGACCACCAAGGTTCTCACCGAGGCGGCTATTCACGGTAAGGTTGACTATCTGCGCGGCTTGAAAGAAAACGTCATCATTGGTAAGCTCATTCCCGCAGGTACGGGTATGGATTGCTACAAGGGCGTTGGTGTTCGCAAGGTACAGTAAACACAACGTTCATAAAAAACTGTAATAATACGGAGGAAGCTCAAGTGGGCTTCCTCCGTAGGGCTATCACCCTGTAAAAGTGCAGAGTTATAAGAAAAACTCGACGGCAGGGCAACTAACCGAAAGCCTCCCTCCGAGAGGGAGGTGGTGAGCGAAGCGAACCGGAAGGAGCCTGCGTGTACGAATGCAAAGCACCCGTTTTATGGCGAGCGCGACTCTAAAGTGCCGCGTGCTCCTCCCTGCTCCGCGACCTTGCGCGGAGCTTCCCTCCTCCCGGAGGAGGGCTCAAAACCGCTCGAGTTTCCATATATGGGGGCATGCGCCCTCCCGAAAGCAAACAAATTTCCGCTTGCAGAAATATGCGAGCAACTACAAAAGGAGATTGATTATGAAAAAGATCGGCTTTATTGATTGCTATTTGAGCAACTGGCACGCAAACAATTATCCCGCATGGATCCGCGAATCCTGCCAGGAACGCGGTCTCGAATATGAACTCGCATACGCTTGGGCAGAGGTTGAAGTCTCTCCTCGTGACGGCAAGACCACCGATGAGTGGTGCGCAGAGAACAACGTAACCCGTTGTAACTCCATTGAGGAGATCTGCGAAAAGAGTGACGTACTCTTCATTCTCGCTCCCACCAATCCCGAAAAGCACCTTGAGTATGCAAAAACCGCTCTCAAGTATGGCAAACGCACCTACATCGACAAGACCTTTACCCCCAACTATGCAGAGGCGGCAGAGATCTTTGCCATTGCTGATCAGTACGGCACTGCGTGCTTCAGCACATCGGCTCTCCGTTACGGCACCGAGCTCGATACATTCGAGAACCCTAAAAAGGTTGTTACCACCGGCGCAGGGCGCACTCCTGACGAGTACATCGTTCACCAAGTAGAAATGATCGTTAAACTCCTCGGTTGCAACATCAAGGCAGTTAAGGCAGAAAAAGAGAGCGACACCAGAATTGTTTACGACATCGCATTTGCTGACGGTAAGAGCGCAACCGCTATTTGGGATACCAGCCTTGGTTTTACAGCAACCGCTATCAACGAAAAGGGCGAAGAGGACAAAAAGGCGATTAACTCTCCTTTCTTTAAGATCCTTTTGGATAAGATCATTGTCTTCTTTGAGACCGGAGAGGTTGATTTTGACCGCGCTGAGACCCTGACGGGCATGAAACTCCGCGAGCGTATGCTAGTCAACAACGGCGAGTGGGAAGAGGTTGCTCCCGTAGTATAAGCAAATCACGACTTTTTGTGACAAAAACCACGACAAAATGTCGTTGTTAAGTCAAGAAATTTCAAAATCATAACCAAAATATATTTCTGTATCTGCAATAAAATTGTGCAAAAGGTAGAAAAAAACGCACAAAACACATACTTCTTGACAAAATCACTTGAAAGTGGTATAATAGATTGTAATTGTGAGAGTATGCCATAACTATGCCATAACTGTGCCCAGTGAAAAATACGCTCATAATCCAAATACGGCAGAACCACGCGACTATGTCGGGTGTCTGTATATAAACATTAAATTTCGGAAGAAGGAGGAAACTTGAAGAATGCCAACCTTTAACCAGCTTGTCAGACAGGGACGCGGTGAAAAGATCTACAAATCTAAGTCTCCTGTTCTCCAAAAGGGTTTCAACTCTTTGAAGAACGCAGCAGTCGATCAATCCGCACCGCAAAAAAGAGGCGTTTGCACCAAGGTGTCTACCACCAACCCTAAGAAGCCGAACTCTGCAATGAGAAAGATCGCAAGAGTACGTCTTACCAACGGTATGGAAGCAACCGTTTACATTCCCGGTATCGGACACAACCTGCAAGAGCACTCGGTCGTTCTGATCAGAGGAGGTCGTGTAAGAGACCTTCCCGGTGTGCGTTATCACATCATTCGCGGAACACTCGATGCACAGGGCGTTGCAAACCGCAACCAAAGCCGTTCTAAGTACGGCGCAAAGAGAGCTAAGAAGAAGTAATTTTAGCGCTCTTGGGGAAGCAAGTCCCCACAATTAACTAAAAAGCACCACTTGTCCCGTCCGACGTGTTTTTTCGTAAATTTAATGTTTATGTTCAAACCCGACGGCGCTAACAGAAGCTGCTTTTGAGTACCAATGATCTCATAATTTTAATGAAGGAGGGAAGTACAGTGCCGAGAAGAGGTCGTATTACCAAAAGAGATGTATTGCCGGATCCGTTGTATGGCTCTAAGCTTGTAACCAAGCTGGTCAACAACGTAATGTACGACGGCAAGAAGGGCGTTGCTCAGACTATCGTTTACGATGCATTCAAGATCATCGAAGAAAAGTTGGGTCAAAACGCTCTGGAAGTGTTCCAAGAAGCACTTGAAAACATTATGCCTGTTCTGGAAGTTAAGGCTCGCCGTGTAGGTGGTTCCACCTATCAGGTACCTATGGAGGTCAGAGCAGACCGTCGCCAAACCCTTGGTTTGCGTTGGCTCATTCTCTTCGCAAGAAAGCGCGGAGAAAGAACGATGGCAGAGAGACTCGCAGGCGAGATCATCGATGCAAAGAACAGTGCCGGCGGCGCCTTCAAGAAGAAGGAAGAAACCCACCGTATGGCAGAAGCAAACAAGGCGTTTGCACACTATCGTTATTAATTTGTTGACGGTTCATCTATTAAGGAGACAAATTGATGGCAAGAGAATATTCGCTTGAAAATACCCGAAATATAGGTATCATGGCTCATATTGACGCCGGAAAGACCACCACAACCGAGCGTATCCTGTTCTACACAGGTAAGACGCACAAGCTTGGTGAGACTCACGAAGGCGCGGCTACCATGGACTGGATGGCGCAGGAGCAAGAAAGAGGTATCACCATTACCTCCGCTGCTACTACGTGCTTCTGGAAGGGCAACCGAATCAATATCATTGATACCCCCGGCCACGTTGACTTTACCGTTGAGGTAGAGCGTTCCCTGCGTGTTCTTGACGGTTCCGTAACCGTTATGTGCGCAAAGGGCGGCGTTGAGCCGCAGTCTGAAACCGTTTGGCGTCAGGCTGACAAATACAGAGTACCGCGTATGATCTATGTAAACAAAATGGATATTACCGGTGCCAACTTCTTTCACGTTATCGAAATGATTCATCAAAGACTGCGCGCAAACGCAGTTCCGATCCAACTTCCCGTAGGTAAGGAAATGACCTTCCGCGGTATCGTTGACTTGATGAACATGGAAGCAGACATCTACTATGATGATCTGGGACAAGACGTTCGCGTTGAACCTATTCCCGAGGATATGGTTGACCTCGCTAACGAATGGCGTGAAAAAATGGTTGAGGCAATCGCTTCTACCGACGACGAATTGATGATGAAGTACCTCGAGGGAGAGGAGATCTCCGTAGAGGAACTCAAAGTCGCACTCCGCAAGGCCACCATCGACAACGCAATCGTTCCTGTTGTTTGCGGCACTTCCTACCGCAACAAGGGCGTTCAAAAGCTTTTGGACGCAGTTATTGATTATATGCCCGCTCCTACCGACATCGCTGCTATTCGTGGTATCAACCCGAAGACCGAAGTCGAGGAGGAGAGAGTTTCTTCTGATACCGAGCCCTTCTCCGCGCTCGCATTCAAGATTATGACCGACCCGTTTGTTGGAAAGCTTTGCTATTTCCGCGTTTACTCCGGTGTTGTTAACTCGGGTGATACCGTTTACAACTCCACCAAGGGTAAGAACGAGCGTCTGGGCAGAATCCTGCAAATGCACGCAAACGAGAGAAAGGATATCGACTGCTGCTACGCAGGTGATATCGCTGCTGCAATCGGTATTAAGAACACCACAACGGGTGACACATTCTGTGATGATAAGCATCCTATCATCTTGGAATCTATGGAGTTCCCGGAACCCGTTATCAGCGTAGCAATCGAACCCAAGACCCGCGCAGGTCAAGAAAAGATGGGCATCGCCTTGGCAAAGCTTGCCGAGGAAGACCCCACTTTCCGCACCTACACAGATGAGGAAACCGGACAAACCATTATTGCCGGTATGGGTGAGTTGCACCTGGATATTATTGTTGATAGACTCCTGCGTGAGTTTAAGGTAGAAGCTAACATCGGTAAGCCCCAAGTTGCATACAAGGAGACTGTTCGCAAGCAGATCAACCACGAATGCAAGTACAAGAAGCAATCCGGTGGTTCCGGTCAGTATGGTCACGTTAAGATCATCCTCGAGCCCAACGAACCCGGCAAGGGTTATGAGTTTATTAACTCTGTTACGGGCGGCGCGATCCCGAAGGAATTTATTCCCGCGGTCGATCACGGTATCCAGGGTGCTATGAAGTGCGGTGTGCTGGCGGGCTACAACGTAGTAGACGTTAAGGTAACGCTCTATGACGGTTCCTACCACGAGGTTGACTCCTCTGAAATGGCATTCAAGATCGCCGGTTCTATGGCGTTCAAGGAAGCTATGAGAAAAGCAGAGCCCGTTCTCACCGAGCCCATCACAAAGGTTGTTACCATCGTTCCCGAGGATTATATGGGAGACGTTATCGGCGACTTCAACAGCCGTCGCGGACAGATTCTCTCTATGGAATCCACCATTCCCGGTGTTCAAGAGATCACCGCATACGTTCCGCTTTCCAATATGTTCGGTTATGCAACCGATCTGCGTTCCAAGACGCAAGGTCGCGGACAGTATTCTATGGAACCCAGCCACTTTGCTGAAGTTCCGAAGTCCATTCAGGAAACGATCATCAAAGAGCGCGGCAAGAGCGCAAATTGATGACGTAGCATAAAAACCAATAAAAATTAAAATAAAAAACAATTCATTATTTTATTCTACGGAGGAATTTAAAAATGGGAAAAGCAACATTTGAACGTAGCAAGCCCCACGTAAACATTGGTACTATCGGTCACGTTGACCATGGTAAGACCACTCTGACCGCAGCTATCACTA
>JAZSFM010000061.1:0-61632 GCA_045532215.1 Eubacteriales bacterium
TAGCCATGTCGTTCTGTGAGCCAAGGAGTTGACTGGTGAGATTGTCTTCCTAAGACCGCTTGGCCTCCGACTTAGGGGCGCCTCTTCGGCCTCTTGAGTACTTCTCCGTATACTCATCACAAGCTGCCGTTTGCAGTCGCTTGCGACATCGCTTATTATACACTATTTTTATCCTTTTGTCAACCCCCTTTTTTATCTTTTTTTCATCTTTTTTATTTTGCAAACCTCTTGACACGCGCGCGATAATTATATATAATAGATTTAATCACATATACGAGGCGAAATGCCTTGTTCTCGCAATTTGAATGAGCAAAGGAGAAAAAACAATGAGCATTCTGAATGATATTTCCGAAAACCTGCAAAAGGGCAAAGCCAAAATTGTAAAGGAACTGGTACAACAAGCCATCGATGAGGGAATGGATCCCCAAGAAATTTTGGGCGGACTCCTTTCGGGTATGGACATTGTTGGCGAAAAGTTCAAAAACGGCGAGGTTTACATTCCCGAGGTGCTTGTTGCCGCAAGAGCAATGAATCAGGGCGCGGGACTTCTCAAGCCCCTGCTCGCTGAGGCGGGTGCGGTCGCCTGCGGCAAAGTCTGCATCGGCACGGTGCAGGGCGACTTGCACGACATTGGCAAGAACCTTGTCAAGATGATGATGGAAGGAAAAGGTCTTGAAGTCGTTGATCTTGGAACCGACGTCTCTCCCGAAGCGTTCGTCAACGCTGCTATCGAACAGAACTGCCAAGTCATTTGCTGTTCCGCGCTTCTCACCACCACTATGGGTGTAATGGGTGACGTTGTAAAAGCCGCGGAGGCAGTAGGTGTGCGCGAAAAGATCAAAATTATGATCGGTGGCGCACCTGTCAACGAGGAGTTCTGCCGCGAGATCGGTGCCGATGCTTACTGTGCCGATGCGGCAAGTGCGGCTGATATGGCGGTAGAACTTTGCAAGGCTCTCGGACAATAAACTTATGAAGACGTTAACAGAGCGCGAACGCATCCTGCGTACCTACCGTCATCAAGAGGTCGACCGCATTCCTATGCTTGATTCCGCTTGGGATGGGACGATCCGCAGATGGCAAAACGAGGGAATGCCCCAAAACGTATCTTGGGTAGATTATTTTGGATTCGATCATCAAATTCGTGTGGGAACCGATAATTCCCCGCGCTTTGCACAGAAGGTATTGGAGGAAAATGATCGATATAAGATCGTGACTACCCAATGGGGTACCACGCAAAAACGATTTCGCGAGCTCGACTCCACCCCCGAAAATTTGAATTATTACTATGATTGCTCCGAGCGGTGGGAAGAAGCCAAGCAGGCAATGCTCACCTATCACGAGGATCGCATTCCGTGGGATTATCTCAAAAAGAATTATCCGCGCTGGAAGGCGGAGGGCAGATTTTTACAGCTCACCGTCTGGTTTGGCTTTGACGTGGCGCATTCTCATATGATCGGCACCGAGAATTTTCTTATAGGTTTGCTTGATGAACCCGAATGGGCAACCGATGTCTTTGACACGTATCTGAAGACCTCTCTCGATCTTTGCCAACGCATATTAGATGCCGGCTACGAGTTCGACGGTGTATTCTGGTATGATGATATGGGATATAAAGGAACCCCCTTCTTCTCACCGCAAATCTATCGCGAGCTTTTACAGCCCTACCACAAAAAGGTGGTTGATTGGGCACACGAGCGCGGCATGGTTACCGAGTTGCACTCCTGTGGTTTTATCGAGCCCCTTTTGCCCGATATTATCCAAACGGGTGTGGAAATGCTCAATCCCTTGGAGATCAAGGCGGGTATGGATCCGCAAAGGCTTAAATTCACTTGGGGCGATAAGCTTGCCTTCCACGGCGGTATCAACGCCCAGCTTTGGAACGATATCGACCGTGTAAAAGCGGAAATGGAGCGTATCATACCACTGATGAAGGAGGGGGGCGGCTATATTTTTGCATCCGACCACTCCATTCCCAACTCGGTCTCTTTTCAAAACATGAGGGAGATCGCTGCCCTTGCACATAAGCTTGGGAAATACTGATGCACCCATTTAAGGAGGAAATACAAATGACCGCAAGAGAAAGATGCCTCAACATTTTGCATTATCGCTCTGCTGACCGTATGCCTGCCGTTCACTTTGGCTATTGGCGAGAGCTGCTTGATGAATGGGCTGATCAGGGGCACATTTCCAAGGAGCTTGCCCAAAAAGCGGGAGCGGATGGCTCGGACGCGCAAAAGGAACTTGATAAGATCATTGGCTGGGATTGCGTTTGGGGACATAGCGTAAATATACACACCGGTCTGTACCCTTATTTCGAGCGCAAGGTTTTGGAAACGCTCCCCGACGGCACGCAGCGCGTGCAAACGGGAACGGGTGTGATTGAAAGAATCAAGCCCGGCATCGCTTCCATTCCCTCGGAGGACGATTATCTGCTCAAGGATAGAGAAGCGTTTGAGAAGTTTTACCGCTCCCGAATGCAATATACTCCCGAGCGCTACAACACCACGTATTTTGGGACCTTTAACGAAACGCGAGATAAAACTGTGCCGATTGGCATCGGTCTTGGCAGTGTGATGGGGCACATCCGCGATATCTGTACGGTCGTTGGTATGAGTTATTTGATGTATGACGATGACGAGGATCTGTTTGCCGACATTGTTGACACCTATGCCGAGATGCAATACAAATGTGCCGAAGTAACACTTGCCACAGGTGCGCAATTTGACTTTGGACACTATTGGGAGGACATCTGTTTCAAAAACGGACCTCTCCTTTCCCCCGAAATTTTTGACGAGCTTTGCGCCAGACATTACAAGCGCCGCAACGAGCTTTGCCACAAGTACGGTATTGATATTATTTCTCTTGACTGCGATGGTGTGACCGAAAAACTGATCGGCACGTGGCTTGAGAACGGCGTTAACGTCCTTTTCCCCATTGAGGTTGGGGTTTGGGGCGATCAGTTTGAGCCCGCCCGTAAAAAATACGGGGAGAGTCTTTTGGGCGTTGGCGGTATGGATAAAACCGCGCTTCGTAAAGACAAGGCAGCGGTTGATGCCGAGATTGAGAGAATGAAGCGTTTGGCGTCAATGGGCGGCTTTATTCCGTGCCCCGACCACCGCTTGATGCCCGGTACCAAATTTGAACTCGTGCAATACTATGCCGAAGAGATAAAAAAGATCAAGATCTGATTACATCCAACAAGGAGAAAACCATGAACGGAACAGAAAGAGTGCGCAACACAATTTTGGGGTTGCCTGTTGACCGCCAGCCGATTTACGGTTGGGTGGCGTGGAATCTGCGCGATCAATTTGCCGCCACGTGGGGAAGTCCCGAGGCGTTTGAGGATCATTACGAGTTTGATGCCGCGCACATCTTCGGTCATCCTTGTCCGTTTGACAAAGCCCTCGTTCAACGTTTGAGGGAAGAAAATGACGAGTTTACCCCTGACCTTTTGCTCGAGGAAGAATTCTTCGTTTCCCCCAAAAAGGGCGATTATACTGCGCTGAAAGCATCTTTTGACTATCACAAATCCAAAGGGCGCTTTTGCTACGTGCAAACGCCCGGATTTTTCGAGTTTTTTAATGAAGTGTTCGGTATTCAAAACCAACTCATGTATCTTTTGCTCTATCCCGAGGAGCTTGGCGAGCTTTATCGCCGTCAAGCCGATTGGATCATTGAATTTGCCGACATTTGCATCGATATGGGTATGGATTGCATCCACCTCTCCGACGACTGGGGCTCACAGCGTGACCTGATGTTCGATCCCGACCTTTGGCGCGAGCTTATAAAACCCAATTTCAAGCGTGTCATCGATCACGTTCATTCGCGCGGTGCGTTTGTGAGTCTGCACTCCGACGGCTGCATTGAAAAGGTCACCGACGATCTTGCCGAAATCGGTATCGATATGGTGCACCCGTGGCAGGAGAGCGCGGGGATGTCCTATGATACGTACATCGAAAAATATGCCGACAAGTTTGCCATTCTCGGTGGACTTTGCGTGCAATCGGCGGTGGGTATCCTGCCGCAGTCAGAGCTGCTCGACGAGATCAGACGTGTGTTTGCAAAAATGCGCGGACGTCGTTGGATCTGTTGTACCACGCACTTTGTGCAATCGCATTGTAAAATGGAAGATCTCAATGCCGCATACGATCTTGTTTATGAATTGGCAAGAAGAGAGATTTGATTTTGAATTTTGAGGAAGAAAAAATGTCAAATTACAATATGAAACAATGGGTTGCCGATCTGATTGGCAACCACCCCAAAAAGCCGATGCCGATCTTGTCGTTCCCATCTGTGAGTCTCTTGGGTATCAGCGTGCGCGAGCTGATCTCGGACAGCACCCTGCAAGCGCGCGGCATGCAAGCCGTAGCAGAGAACACCCCTGCGGCGGCATCGGTCAGCTTTATGGATCTCTCGGTTGAAGCCGAGTGCTTTGGCGCGACTGTCACCGTCACTGATGACGAGGTGCCCACCATTGAGGAGCCCATCATCCACGATGAGGATGAAGCCGCCGCTCTTGCCGTTCCGACTGTTGGCAGCGGTAGAACGCAGATCTATCTTGACGCTATCAAAAAAGCGAAAGAGTGTATCACCGACCGCCCCGTTTTGGCGGGTATGATCGGCCCCTTCTCACTCGCGGCGCGTTTGTTTGACCTCTCCGAAATTATGATGAATTGCTACGACGATCCCGATATGGTGCATCTCGTGCTTGAGAAATGCACACAATTCCTCTGCGCCTATGCCAAGGCCTACCGCGAGGCAGGTGCTGACGGCATTGTGCTGGCAGAGCCCGTGGCAGGACTTCTGTCTCCCTCGCTCGAGGAGGAATTCTCCGCGCCCTACGTCAAACAAATCGTTGACGCTGTGCAAAACGATGACTTTATTGTCATTTATCACAACTGCGGAGACAACGTGCCCAAAATGCTTTCGTCTATCCTTTCCACAGGTGCGGCGGCATATCATTTTGGCAACGCCGTAGATATGGAAAAGGATATTCTCAAAAAAGTTCCTGCCAACGTGCTCGTGATGGGCAACATTGACCCCGTGGGCGTTCTTCGCATGGGCACGCCCGAGTCGGTTCGTGAGGCGACTACCGCTCTGCTTGAAAAGTGCAGTATGTATCCCAATTTTGTGCTGTCCTCGGGCTGCGATATGCCACCCAAAACACCTTGGGAGAACATCAATGCTTTCTTTGCGGCGGCAAGGGATTTTTACAAAGGATAAAACCATGAAAACAATACTAATTACCGGTGCCGCCGGCGGCATGGGGCGCGCGACGGCATCCCTGTTCCAAAAACAGGGATGGCGTGTGTTCACTCTTGACCGCGTGGCAATCGAACAAGACGAAAATATTTTCCCCATTGTGGCTGACCTCACCGACGAAGTGAGCGTTCAAAAAGCCGTTGTATCGGTTGGCCAAATGGTCCAAAAGTTGGATGCTATTATCCACTTTGCAGGCGTCTATATGCTTGATTCTCTTGTGGAGATGTCTACCGAAGCATACGACCGCATCTTCGATATTAACGTACGTGGCGTGTATTTGGTCAACAAGTACTTTTTCCCTTTTTTGAAAGAGGGAAGTCACATTCTCATTACCACAAGCGAGCTCGCCCCTCTTGACCCACTTCCATTTACGGGCATTTACGCCATCACCAAGGCGGCGCTCGATAAATATGCTTATTCTTTGGCGATGGAGCTTCAACTCCACGGCATCAAGGTTTCGGTCCTGCGCGTAGGCGCAGTAGAGACAAATATGCTCGGTGCATCCACCACCGCGCTTGATCGTTTTTGCGAGGGAACAAAGCTTTATTCTTGCAACGCCAAGCGTTTTAAGGGAATTGTGGAGAGCGTGGAGGCGAGATGCGTTCCTCCTGCAAAAATTGCAGAAAAGTGCGAACGTATCCTCAAAAAACGCCATTCTAAATTTGCATATAGCATCAATCGCAACCCGCTATTGCTTTTGTTAAATATGCTCCCAAAACGACTCCAGTTGTGGGTTATCAAGCAAATTTTGCGGTAACGGGAATTTTATTTTGTGAGGTAACAAAATGCTGAAAAAACTATACGAAAAAAGCAATATTTGGTTCGCCGTTGCGTGGATTGCTCTTTACTGCGTATTGATGTCGGTAGGAGATGTTCTTTCCGAGGCGATTGGTGTTCAAAAGTTGATTACGCTCCCCGTGGCAATTCTGCTTTCGGTTGTATTGTTTTTCTTTTTGAAGAACAATAATCTTTTGAATACCTACGGCTTGTGTCGCCCGAAAGTAAAAGCCAAAACAATGCTTTACTATCTGCCCGTTTTGTTGATGCTGAGTGCCAACTTGTGGTATGGCGTTACTCTCAATTTTGGAGCAGGGGAAACTGTGCTCTACATCTTGGCTATGTTTTGCGTTGGCTTTTTGGAGGAAGTTATCTTTCGCGGCTTGCTGTTTGGTGCGATGAAAAAGGACAATCTTATGATTGCTGTTGTTGTTTCCAGCATTACCTTTGGTATGGGACACATCGTCAACCTGATCAACGGTTCGGGCGCGGAACTCGTTCCCAACTTGTTGCAAGTGGTTTATGCCACCGCGGCGGGACTTATGTTTGTGATGCTGTATTACAGAAGTCAAAGTCTTATCGTTTGCATTGCCGCACACGGAATTTTCAATGCCATCAGTGCATTTGCCAATGAAAATCTTACCCTCGAGCAGCGTGTTCTTTCTTGCATTTTGCTCAGCGTGATTATGGAAGGATATGCATTCTATCTCGCCTTTTTGCCGTACGTGAAGAAAATCAAACGCAGTTCAAAATAAAAAAACGATGCGAAATCAAGATTTCGCATCGTTTTTTGCTTATCGGATGACAGAAGAATGACTATAGATATAGAACTCTTCTTGGCTGGGCATCCATTTCTTTTCTTTGGGCGGGAATGTTGCATCAAATGCTTCTACGGCTGCACTGTCTTCACAACAGTCGGCGGCGGTGGAGGGGATGTACATCCACTTCTTACCGTCGAGCACACCGTGAACAAGCTCGCAAACAAGGAGTGCCGTTGGGAAGTTCCCATCCACAACAAAGCTGACGTTCTTCTTTTTGCAGCTCACAAATCCGCGGCTGACATAGTTGCCGGGGTTGCCGAAATTGATGTTGACGTCATATCCCATTTTGCGCGCAACGTCAAAGGAGTGCTCGATCAAAATTTTGCCGAACTTTTGACGCTGATACTTGGGAGAGATACAAAGCGGACCAAAGGAAAGAATTTCTTTTCTCTCTCCATTTTCGTCTTCGAGCCACGCCTTGGTGTACATAATGTTGCCAATGATTTCACCGTCTTTTTCAAGAACAAATGCGAGTTCGGGGATAAAATCGGGGTGATTTCTCATCATGTGTACATAGTAATGCTCGTCAGCGCCCGGCTTATAGACGTTCCAAAACGCTTCACGTGTCAAGGTTTCAACGGCTCTGTAATCTTTTGGGGTTTCCAAGCGAATCATCAAGTTTTCCATAGTCAAGTCCTTTAGTGGATTCAAACCAAAATTTGCAAGAATAGTATATCACAAATTTGCGCGAAAAGCAAGTATTAGCAACAAATTTTACTTCATCACCTTTACAAAGCGAAACATTTCATCGGGACCCTCATCGCAATCGTATTCATCATATTCATCATCAGGTATTTTGTGGTTCGGTTGAAAATATTCGCACCAAAACTCGTCAATTTGAAAGCCGCATTTGTTAACGTAAAAATGAATGTTGCGCTTTTCAAAATAGGGGGTGCAAGTTTTCCAAATTTTCGTCTCGGGGTGGAGTGCCTCAATTGCCTGCCACGCACCATAGCCGATGCCTTTGGTGTGTTCTTCAGGGGCGACGAACAGAATCTCCAACTCGTTGTGATGGGTTTTCTTGTCAATTTTCAAAATCACACCGCCAACACGCTTGTTATCTACAACAATTCGGTAGGTTTCGCTGTTAGGGGAGTCAATACAATGCTCAATTGTCTTACGAGAAATGATTTCCCCATCAAAATCAAGGTGGTCATCTCGTTTGCCGAATTCCTCCATAGCACCGTGCTTAAATGCCCATTGATTGTCGAGAATAAATTGCTCGCGGTCATCTGCTGTTAAAGGTTTCAGTTCAACTTTTGTGTTTTTCATTCGTTTTATCTCCTAACAAAAAAGATAGCTCGGGCTATTGCATACACAATAACCCGAGCTCACTCGGACACCTAATCCGGCAATAAGAGCGCTACGGCGCTCTGCCTCCGGTGACCTGTATTTTATTGTTATAGTTATAACACAAAAGTTGGAAAAAGTCAAGCGTATTACAAAAAGTTTTGTTTATATCCCATAACTCCCCGTTAACGGATCTTTGAAAATACCAATTTCGGGCGTGGCAAAGGTGAAAATGACAAAGAGTAAGGCAATGACGCACAGCACACCGATTGCCAATTTCGGTTTCTTGCACACCACGGTTTCATCCTTGAACAATTTTGTTTCATACAGGTACGCAATCGCAGCCGCGATGAAGAAGATAGCAATGTTGAGCCAGTCGGGCGACTTTCCAATCACGCCGTTGTAGGTGTAAAAAATGACGGGGATGAGAACAAGTCCGAGCAAAATCCCACGTAGCTTTACGCACCAAAAATCTTCGCGTTCACGGAAGAAAAAGCTCTGTGTGATGGCGTAAAGAAACATCGGCCAAAAGAGCAGCTTCATATGTTCCCACGTCGATTCATTCACACCGGAGAAGGGTGCTACCCATACAGCTGTCCCGAGCCAATCATAAAGAAAATGCAGTATCGTGCCCCCAAGTGAGGTCACAGCAAAGCCCCAGAGCTGCCAAAGTCCCATCGATCGTTGTTTCATAGTCCCCCCCACAAAATGGATTTTGTAGAATAATATATTCGCCCGGATATGGAAGTATGCTCAAAATCTTGACAACATCCTTTTATTTTGCTATAATAAGTGAAGAAAAAAGAAACAGGAGATGTAATCCGTATGACCGAAGTTGTTGCCGCCCTGATATGGCGTGGAGAAAAATTTATGATTTGTCAGCGCCCTGCGCACAAGGCAAGGGGGCTTTTGTGGGAGTTCGTTGGCGGCAAGGTCGAGGCAGGCGAAACAAAAGAGCAAGCACTCATCCGCGAGTGCCAAGAAGAGTTGAACGTTCTCCTATCCGTTGGTGACGTGTTTATGGATGTCATCCACGAATATCCCGACCTGATGGTGCATCTCACACTTTTCCACGCAACCATTGCCGAGGGAGAGCCGCAAAAATTGGAACACAATGACATCAGGTGGATCACGCCAGAGGAAATTTCCAATTACGATTTTTGCCCTGCAGACGAAGAAATTCTTGCAAGAATTATCGAGGTGTATCCATGAAAAAACTTTTGATAACCGGCTTTGAGCCCTTTGACGGGGAGGAGATCAATCCCTCTTGGGAGGCGATTTCTCGCTTGCCCGATGAAATAAAGGGTTACACGCTCACAAAATTGCGCATTCCCGTGGTGTTTGGCAAGGCGGCAGAGGCGGTGCTTGCAAAAGCCGCAGAGATTTCTCCCGACGTCATTCTTTGCGTGGGGCAAGCAGGCGGCAGAAGTGCCATCACTCCCGAACTTGTGGCAATCAATCTGCGCTATGCCAAAATCCCCGATAATGAAGGGCAGCAGCCCAAAGACGAGCCCATTTTTCCCAATGGGAATTGCGCGTATTTTTCCACGCTCCCCGTGCGCCAAATGGCAGAAGCCATCAGCGCCGCAGGAATTGCATCGCAGGTGTCTTATTCCGCAGGGGCGTATGTTTGTAACGACCTTTTATACACTTTGCTTGCCCATTTTCAAAACACCCGAATCAAAGTGGGATTTGTGCACATTCCGTATTCCAAAGAACAGGGCAAGGAGCCCGCGATGGAGGTGGCGGATATGATAAAAGGACTCACCGTTGCCATTGAAAATATGGAGACAGAGAACAAATGAACGAAATGATAGAACGCAACCAAAAAACACGCCAAAACTTAATACAGCACTACAAAAACTACCCCAATTTGCAAGCGGAAGATGTTTTCAAATATCTCTTTCAAAGTGCGTTCGGATGCGAGCATTTGGTGTCAAGCGAGGAGGCGGCACTCTCATACATCCAACGGGAATATGCAACGCTTTCCAAAACAGAGCCCCCAAAAACAGAATCGCTTGACGGGGATTACAGCCGCGTGTACCTTTCGCACTTGAATGACGGCCTCACTCCCAAAACGCTTGCAAAACTGTTTTGCCTTTCCGCAAAGAAAGAAGAGAGGGGCAAAGCATTGTTAGAAGAAAAAATACAAGTGGCACAAGAACTTGTCGCGAATGGTGTTTTGCCGCTTGATGTTGATGATTTCAACAAAAAACTCGCTATGTGGAAAGAACTTGGCTATCCTGCGGTGCATCATTCCAACGCTTTTCGCCAGGAGTATCATCCCGCCTACCGCGTGATTGCTAACCTATATGTCGATCTTTTGCCGATGTTTGTCCAAATGGATAAACAGCTTGCGCAAGACGGGAAAGCCGTGCAAAAGGTGATTGTTATCGGCTGCCCGGGGAGTGGAAAAACCACCTTTGCCCAAAAACTAAAAGAGAAAATCGATTTACCGCTATTTTATTTGGACGCCATTTGGCACAAGCCCGACAAAACGCATATTTCAAGAGAAGAATACGATGCACGTCTTGCCGAAATCCTCGCGCTCGACGCTTGGATGATCGACGGTAACTACGGTCGCACACTCGAAAGTCGCCTGTCCGCTTGTGATACGGTATTCCTCTTTGATTTGCCCGTCGAGGTTTGCATTGAGGGGGCAATCTCTCGCATTGGCAAAAAGAGAGATGAAATGCCTTGGATTGAGACCGAATTCGATCCCGAATTCAAAAAACAGATTGAAGAATTCCCAAGCAAAGAATTGCCTAACATCTATGCATTACTCGAAAGATACCGCGATAAAAACGTATTTATTTTCAAAAGCCGCCAACAGGCAGATGCCTTTCTGCAAGCACTGCCATTATAAAGGAGCACAGCTATGATTTTTGAAAAACAAGTTGTTAACATCTACAAGGGTATGATGCACACACGGTGCGACGATACCGAAACTGTCTTTTACTATTCTGCTGCCGATTTCGCAGGGCTCAAGAGCGAGGCATATCCGTTCCAATCTTCTATGGGACACACGTTGCAGGGATATTTGTATTCCTACGATAACCCAATCGAAAAAAGACTCGTCGTTTTCGATCACGGCTTTGGTGGCGGTCATCGTGCCTATATGAAAGAGATCGAAAAACTCTGCGCACACGGCTACCGCGTGTTTGCCTATGACCACACGGGGTGTATGGAGTCGGGCGGCGAGAACCCCAACGGATTGGCACAATCTCTGTGCGACCTGAATGACTGCCTCAATGCCATCAAAGCCGATGAGCGTTTTGTTGGTGCGGATATTTCGGTGATGGGGCATAGCTGGGGCGGATTTTCAACCTTGAATATCTCGGCATTGCACCCCGAAATCTCCCACATTGTGGCTCTTTGCGGTTTTGTTTCGGTAGAGGAAATGATGAAAACCTTTTTTGCAGGCCCTCTTAAAGGATACCGCAAAGCGGTGCTTGCATTGGAAAGAGAATCCAATCCCACGTTCTTCACCTACAATGCAGTCGAATCCTTGCGAAACGCCAACACCAAGGCACTTCTTATCTACTCCGAGGATGATCAGCTCTGCCGCCGCACGCATTATGACATCCTCAAAGAGGGATTGGCAGAAAAAGAAAACGTAAGTTTCCTCTTTGTTTCGGGCAAGGGACACAACCCCAATTACACTGCCGATGCCGTTAAGCTGCTTGGAGAATTCGGAAAGGCGCGCACAAAATTCGCAAAAAAGAAGAACGCAACCCAAGAAGAAAAAGCGCGCTTTGTCGCATCCTTTGATTGGGAAAAAATCACCGCCCAAGACGAAGCCGTTTGGAATGAGATTTTTGCGCATTTGGATGTGATATAGTGAACTCGGAGAATCTTTATGATATTTGAAACAGATCGCCTCATTCTGCGCCCATGGCGCGAGGATGATGCCGTAGAACTATACAAATACGCAAGCGATGCCGAAGTAGGTTCACCTGCCGGATGGCTGCCGCACACAAGTGTAGAGAATAGCCGCGAGATCATTCGCACGGTACTTTCCGCGCCCGAGACCTATGCTGTTTGCCTCAAAGAGGACGGCAAACCTATCGGCAGTGTTGGATTTCACCGCAACGACCTTGCCGAAGATGACGACGAATACGAGCTTGGCTATTGGATTGGCAAGCCCTTTTGGGGGCAGGGACTGATTCCCGAGGCTTCGCGTGAGTTGCTTCGCTACGCATTCGAGGAACTTGGTATGCAGCGCATTTGGTGCGGCTACTACGAGGGCAACACAAAGAGCCGCCGTGTGATGGAAAAGCTCGGTTTTGTCTATCATCATACTACCGAAGGATTGGAAATCAAACTTTTGGATGAGGTTCGCACAGGACACGCACTTCTTTTGACAAAAGAAGATTGGAAAAAAGGATGTAATCAATGACAAAACAAGACTATATCAACTACTGCGTCAGCGCATACGGCACAGTACCGGACTTTCCTTTCGAGGATGATTTCGTCACCACTGCACTACGCCACGCAGAAACTCGCAAATGGTATGCACTTGTTATGCAAGTACCGCGAAGCAAGTTTGTGCAAGAAAGCGACGAACTCATTGACGTTGTAAATCTCAAATTACCAACCGAAATGTTCGGTTCGTTTGGCAAAGAGGAGGGTGTATATCCCGCCTACCATATGAACAAGCTGCATTGGGTTTCCATATTGCTTCCCGATGCGCCTGATGGTGTTATTAAATTCTTAACCAACGTCAGCTTTGAGATAACCAAAAAGAAAAGCAGGAGATGAAAATAAAAATATATGACATACTGCATTTCTGATATCCACGGTGAATATGAGTTGTTTATACGTTTGCTTGAAAAAATCAAGTATTCGAGCGGCGACCGACTCATCATTTGTGGTGATTTCATTGATAAAGGAACTTCCTCGGTTCGTTTAGCCAAAACCATTTTCGGCTTGCCCAATTCTTTCTGCATTATGGGCAATCACGAGTATTTGTTTTTCAAATATTACCGTTCTGTCATGGATACGGAGCCGTTGCATTTTGACGCCGCTCTTGCACAACTGCAAAAATATTTTCCCGAGGATGGACATCTGTTGGATTGGGAAACGGTAGATATGCTTGCAGATTTACCGTATTACATAGAGGAGAAGGATTTTATTTGCGTTCACGCGGGTGTACCGTTGGATGCAGAGGGAAGGGTTCTTCCTTTGTGTGAGGCATCTTGCGAGGAGCTGCTCTATGACAGACGCTTCAAAAACCCCGACATATTGCCCAAAGAGGGCAAGTGTGTGTTCTTTGGGCACACACCAACAACGTATCTTGTAAACGACCCGAAAATTCTTGCTTATCCTGCGGTTGGCGGTGCCCCCGATCGCCACAATATTGCTCATTATTGCAAGGTGCATTTGGATACCGGTGCCTCGACAAGCGGCGTTTTGGGCTGCTTTTGTGTGGAGACTTGCAAGGTGTTTTATGTTCGAAAATAGTGCAAAAGAGCGTCATTCAAACGAATGACGCTCTTTTGCTGTTGAGATAGTACGATATAGAGAAGACTTTATCCCTCTACCTTGGGTTGGTTATTGACTGCCGCAGCAGGCTGATTTGTGGTTGTTGCACTCGCCGCAGGCATAGTGGGGGCCAGGTGAGGGGTATAACTGATCTGTTGCATCATCGCGCGAGCTGCCAGGTCTTCCTCGGGAGTGCCAAGACCAAAACTGATGGCAATGGCTGTGTTGACGTGGTTCATCACCTCGTCGTCAAGGTGTCCCATTTTTTCTTTCAGACGGCGTTTGTCCAATGTGCGGATCTGTTCAAGCAGAATCACAGAATCTTTAGAGAGACCAACCTCTCCTGCATAAATATCGATGTGTGTGGGGAGCTTTGCCTTGCTCATTCGTGAAGTAATCGCCGCCGCTATCACGGTGGGGCTATATCGGTTGCCGATGTCATTTTGTACGATTAGGACGGGGCGCAGTCCCCCTTGCTCCGACCCTATCACAGGGCTCAGGTCAGCATAATAAATATCTCCGCGTTTGACACTCATTGTCACGCTTCCTTTCTTTTGTTTGCCCCTCGCGGGCTTTTCTGTTAGTATTGTTTCCAAGAATAGGCGGGGCTTAAACGCCATCCAAAAAAGTTTTTGGGTGGAATATTCTGGTGCGGGGAGCTTTTATTATCAGGATATGCCGTGGGGTGTCGAGCGGTGTCGAACGTGGTCAATTTTGCACAAAATAGGGGAGAGAGAGAGAATTTTCTCTGTATTTTATTAAAAAAGTTTAATAAAAGGTAGATTTTTTTTGCAAAAAGGGTTGCAAACGGGGAGAAAATGTGATATACTACATACGGTAGAATAACAAGTATGGAGAGTGGGCCGCGCAAGACCCGCTCTTAATTTTTGGATTTTTTGAAAAAGAGGATTGAAATATGAAAAAGAACGCAAAGGGTGTAGTCGGTGCGGTTCGCGTAATCGCAGAGCCGCTTGCCGAGGAGCTTGGATACGTCCTGTGGGACGTTGAATACGTCAAGGTTGGTGCCGATATGTATCTGCGCATCACCATCGACAGCGAAGACGGCATCACCATCGACGATTGCGAAAAAATGCATCGCGCCATCGATCCGCTCTTGGACGAGGCAGATCCCATCGACGAGGCATATCACCTTGAGGTATCCTCTCCCGGCATTGAGAGAGAGCTCAAAGAGGATTGGCAAATCGAGGCCTGTGAGGATTGGGACGTTGAGGTTCGTCTCTATGCACCCCTGATGGGCGCCAAGAGCTATCTTGGCAAGCTTGCCGGACTGAATGAAGCAGGCGAAGTACTGCTTGCAGTCGAGGGGAAGGATGAGCCCTTGTCTTTCCCACGCGCTGCCATCGCATCGCTTAAAACACGTTTTCAATTTGATTGACCCGAGCGTCAAGGCACATAGATAGAGAAAGGATTGCAAAGCAATGAATACTGAATTTTTTACTGCCCTTGATTTGTTGGAAAAGGAAAGAGGCGTTCCTGCCGCATATATGATTGAGAAGATCGAGGCAGCTCTCATTTCCGCATACAAAAAGGAATATGGCAACAATACAAACGTGCGTATTTTGATCGATCCCAACAAAAAGGACGTCAGAGTGTATCAGCAAAAAGAGGTTGTTGAGGTGGTTGAAAACCCCGAAACACAAATCTCTCTCACTGATGCAAAGTGCATTGCCAAAAAATACAAATTGGGCTCGGTAGTGGAGACCGAGGTTAAAACCAAGAACTTCCGCCGCCTGAGTGCAGCGGCCGCAAAGTCGGTTATCATTCAGGGCATTCGCGAGGGCGAGCGTCTTGCTATGCAAGAGGCCTATGAAAACAAGCACGAAGAAATCATCACCGCAACGGTCAGCAAGGTTGACCGCGAGACCGGTAACGTTCTTCTCGAAACCGACACCAGCCGTGCTGTTCTGCTCCGTTCCGAGCAGATTCCCGGTGAGGAATTTATGGTTGGCGACAAGATCAAGGTCTTCGTTATGGAAGTCAACAAAGAGGCGCGCGGTCCTGTTGTAACGCTTTCCCGTGCACACGCAGGTTTGGTTCGCCGTCTGTTCGAATTGGAAATTCCCGAAATCGCTGACGGTATCGTTATCGTCAAGGGCGTTGCCCGTGAGGCAGGTTCCCGTACCAAGATCTCTGTTTACTCCAGAGACGATGCCGTTGAGCCGGTAGGCGCTTGCATCGGTAACAAGGGTGTGCGTCTCAATGGTATCATCAACGAGCTTTGCGGCGAGAAGATCGATATCGTTCACTATGACGAGAGAATTGAGGACTACGTTGCCAACGCACTCGCTCCCGCAGAGGTTATTTCTGTTACGATGACGGGCGAGAGAGCTTGCCGCGTTCGTGTCGCTCCCGATCAGCTGTCCTTGGCGATCGGTAAGGAAGGACAGAATGCGCGTCTTGCCGCACGTCTGACGGGTTGCAAGATCGATATCAAGCCCGACGATTACGAAGATTGATCAAATATGGAAAAAAAGGTAAAAAAGATCCCAATGCGTCGCTGCGTGGGATGCAATGAACATAAACCCAAGGCAGAACTTTTGCGCGTGGTACGTGATCCCGAGGGCGGCATTTCGCTCGACTTCAAGGGAAAAAAATCCGGACGCGGCGCCTATATCTGCCGTGACGTCAAGTGTCTGAAGAAGGCACGCAAGAGCCATAGAATCGACAGAGATTTGGAATGTGTCATTTCCGAAGAAGTTTACGATGCTATGGAACAAGAACTCCAAAACAATGATGAGTGACCAAAACCGTGCATTGCTGTTCTCCTTGGGGCTTTGCGCCAAGGCGGGCAAGCTGATTTATGGCGTGCCAATGGTCTGCGAGGCACTCAAAAAACAAAAATCGGTTGTGGCAGTTTTCAGTGCTGCTGACAATTCCCCCAATTCCGCCAAGCGGCTGTCTGACCGTTGCGCTTTCTACGGCGCACCGCTTTACACGCTTGACATCGACGGAGACACACTTTCCGGGGCAGTGGGGAAGAGTGGTCGACTTGCGGCTCTGGCTATTACCGATCAAAATCTTTGTCGGTTGGTGCTTTCCAAACTGACACGGGATACAGAAAACGACAACAACGAGAATTGACCTCTGCGGGGTCAAATTCGAAATTTTATGATTTCGCACGGCGCTGCGGCTGTGCGAGGAATCAGGAGGAAATATGGCTTCTACTATCAATCAACAATTTAAGATCACCAAGTTTGCAAAAGATTTGGGCATGAAGAGCAAGGATCTTGTCGAGCTGCTTGCTCAAAACGGAATTGAGGCAAAGACTACCCAAAAGGCGCTCGAACCGTTGGAATTTGACATTTTGTTTGAGTCTCTGACGCAAGCAAACCAAATTACCGACATTGGTAGCTATTTGGATGGAGTGACCTATATTCCCTCCAAAGTAAAGAAGGAAGAAAAGGCAGAGAAAGCCGAAAAGGAAGAAAAGGCAGAAAAGGTTGAAAAGGTCGAGAAAGCACAAGAAGCTCCCAAGACCGAAACGCCCAAGACCGAAGCTCCCAAAAAGGCAGAAAAGCCCACCGAAAAGAAGGAGAGCGCTCCCAAGGCAAAAGAAGAAGCCCCTGCTGCACGTCCGCAGAACGTAGCAGAGAAGAAGGCAGAAGAAAAGCAAGAAGAGAAAAAGGAAGAAAAGCAGGCGCCCACGGCTCCCGCTACTCCTGCCGCACCCGCAGCACGTCCCGCGGCTCGTCAACCCTACACCGGCAACCCCTTCCGTCCGCAGCAAAATAGCGCTGCCGGTATTAACGTAAAGCAAGTACCAACACAGCCCGCTAATCGTCCCGCTGCTCCTCAACAAAGAGCACCGCAGGGTGGTCAGCCCGCATTTGGCGGTGCAAAGCGTCCCGAGCCCTTTGGCGGTCGTCCTGCACAAGGCGGCAACGACTTTGGCGGTCAAAAGAAGGATCGCGGAAACTTTAATAAGGGCAACGATCGCGGACGCGGCGGATTTGATCGCGACAAGGGCGATTTCGTACAAAGCGCACCCAAAGATACCTTCAAGGCACAGCCCATCGTGCGTGGTGCATCTACCAACATCAATCCCGATGGAACGCGCAAGGGTCCTCGCGTAATCGATACCCACACCTCGACGGTAGACCTTTCCAAGTATGATGAGCGTTTGGATAACTTCGTATCCGACCGCGACCACAACCTGCAGGGCGGCAACCAAAAGCTCAAAAAGCAAAACAACGCACAGCAGGGTGGACAAAACAGCTTTGGCAAGGGCAACAAAAACAATAAAAAAGATAAGGGACGCCGTGGAAATGCGCCCGCCGTTCAGCAACCTGTTAACTACAAACCCACCTCTGTTGAACTCCCCGAGGAGATCGTAGTCGGTCAACTCGCTTCCAAGCTCCACGTAACGGCAGGTGAGGTTGTTAAGAAGTTGATTATGATGGGTATGATGGCAACCATTAACCAAGTCATCGACTTTGATACCGCCGCGCTCGTAGCAGATGAGTTCGGCATTGAAGCTACCCCCGAGGTAGTTGTCAGCATTGAGGAGCGTCTGTTCGATGACGCAGTCGACACCGATGAACAACTCCAAGAACGTGCACCCGTTGTTTGCGTTATGGGTCACGTTGACCACGGCAAGACCTCTATTCTCGATGCTATCCGTAACACAAACGTTACCGCAGGCGAAGCAGGCGGGATTACCCAGCACATCGGTGCTTACCGCGTGAAGGCAGGCGGACGCGACATTACCTTCCTCGATACCCCCGGACACGCCGCATTTACCGCAATGCGTGCTCGCGGTGCGATGGCAACCGATATTGCAATTCTCGTAGTAGCAGCCGACGACGGTATTATGCCCCAAACCATTGAGGCGATCAATCACGCAAAAGCGGCAGAAATCGACATCGTAGTCGCCATCAACAAGATGGATAAGCCCACCGCTAATCCCGACCAAATTAAGCAAGAACTCACCCAATACGGTCTTGTTCCCGAAGAATGGGGCGGTGACACCATTTGCGTTCCCGTATCGGCTCTGACAAGACAAGGTATCGATGACCTTCTTGAAAGCGTATTGCTCGTAGCCGACGTTAAGGAACTCAAAGCAAATCCCGACCGTCGCGCAAAGGGTATTGTTATCGAAGCAAAACTCGACCGCGGACGCGGACCTGTTGCAACGGTTCTGGTTCAAAACGGTACACTCCGCAGTGGAGATACCATTATTGCAGGTACGGCAGTCGGACACGTACGTTCGATGACCGACCACATGGGCAGAACGCTCAAATCAGCCGCTCCTTCTGTTCCTGTTGAAATTACAGGTCTTTCCGAGGTTCCCTCGGCAGGCGACGAATTCCAGGCAGTTGAAGACGAAAGAATGGCAAGAACGCTGGCAGATCAACGCCGCGACAAGGCAAAGGAAGACACATTCAAGGCAAATGCAAGAGCAAACCTCAACGATCTGTTTGCACAGATTTCCGAGGGTGTTAAGGATCTGAACATCATTGTTAAGGCAGACGTTGATGGCTCTGTTGAAGCGGTTAAGGCATCGCTTCTCAAACTTTCCAACGAGGAAGTCAAGGTTCGCGTTATCCACGCGGCAGCAGGCGGTATCACCGAAGGTGACGTTACCTTTGCGGCAGCATCCAATGCGATCATCGTCGGCTTTAACGTTCGTCCCGATAAGACCGCGCTCGACTCTGCCGAGCGTCAGAACGTAGACGTACGCACCTATCGCGTCATTTACGAGTGTCTCGAAGAGATCGAGGCCGCTATGAAGGGTATGCTCGCGCCCAAGTACCGCGAGAACCTGCTCGGTCACGCCGAGGTACGCCAAACCATTCACGTACCCAACGTTGGCACCATTGCGGGCTCCTATATTCAGGACGGTAAGGTTACCCGTCAATCGCAGATCCGCGTTGTTCGTGACGGCGTAGTGATCTTTGAGGATAAGATTTCCTCGCTTAAGAGACTTCAGGACGATGCACGCGAAGTGGCTGCGGGCTACGAGTGCGGTATCGGTCTTGAAAAATTCAACGATATCAAGGTTGGCGATATTCTCGAGGCCTTCATTATGGAGCAGATCGAGCAATAATCGCATGAAGCAGATGTTCTCCGAGTGGGGCGGTCAGCCGCCCCGACGGGGAAAAAGGAAGGAAGTGACCAAAATATGCTTCGTGAAAAATCCTGCGGTGCGCTCGTTGTGCGCCGAGATGAAGAGGATGGAAAACAATATCTTTTGATGATACGGCACAAGCTTGGCGGTCACCGTTCTTTCCCCAAGGGGCACATGGAGCCGGGCGAAACCGAGTACATGACAGCCGTGCGCGAGGTATATGAGGAGACCGCCGTGCAGATTCGCATTGATTGCAAATTCCGCGAGACGGTGCATTACAATCCCATGCCGGGTGTGTCCAAAGAGGTTGTCTACTTCCTAACGCACACCACGCAAAAAAACGTCAAGGCACGCGAGGGAGAGATTGCGCAGGTTGAGTGGGTACCCCTCGAGCAGGTTGAGCAGTCACTCACGCACGAAAACGATAAGGTCGTGTTCCGCTCCGCAATGAAAAAGCTGCAAGCCGACGAGCTGCAAGCCAAAGGATAAAAAATTTGCGTCAAAAGTACATTTTTTCAAAGAATCGCATATATTGTAGTACCAAATTGGTAGGGAAAGGATAGATAGCGATGAAAATGTTTGTATGGCGCGCCCCGGCGTTTTTGGCTCCGCTCTTGCAAAAGCTGTTTGGCAAACGCAAATCAAAAAAGAAAAAAGAATAAACAAAAAGATGCAAGCTCGCGCTTGCATCTTTTTTTACTCTTCGGGGCGTTGCTCACGGCACTATTGACATTTTTTGCACTTTATGCTATAATAAAATCAATCGATACCCAATCGATACACTTCAATTTTGAAAAAAGGAGGTTGTCCCTATGAAGAGATTATTGGCTTACGTACTTGTTTTGGTGCTTATCTTGGCTCTTGTTGGGTGTAATAACACCCCAAACAACCCAAACGAAACAACACCACAGCAAACCACTCCCACAGAAACCACTCCACAGCAAACGCCCACCGACGGAACCACCCCCGCAGAAACAACGCCCGAGGTGAGCACGCCTGAAGAAACAACGCCTGCAGATACCACATCAGATGAAAAAAATCCCGACGATGAGTTGAAAAATTTGACGATGGACGATTTGAGAACCCTTGTCAATACTTATGGAAAGGGTTTGACATGGTCGCATTTTGAGGGATACAATTATTCCGAAAGAAGTTTTAGCGGCTCAATTGATCGCTCTTATAAAATTGATGAAAGATACGCTTTATGGATATGGGGAGAATCTCTTTTGACACTTCCCAAAGAAATTCGTTTAGAAGATCATTTGGAGCCCTATAAGTATATTGATGTTCGAACCAAAAGCATCGACGAATTTGTAGGCAATTGCCCAATCGGTGTTCACAAGTGGGATAACGGAACGTGGACTGAAATTCCCGGCGGCGGAGAAGAATTGGTTTATCGTTGCCTCCTTTGCGGAGCTACCAAAACGGGAGAACCCAACCGATTCAAAATTGATGATGTCAACTTCACGTATTGCTACGCCAACCGTGAGAATGCTTATTACACCAATGCTTTGAACGCACATCCGCTTCTAATAACGCTTCCACTTCTCAAGTTTGATACCCTTGAAGAAGTGGAGCAATTCAAACTCTTGCTGGAGGGCTATAGTCTTAACGATTTCAATGAGGCAACAGGTGCATTTGATGAAGCTTTTTTTGCCGAAAATACACTAATGTTGTTTTGCATTTATGAAGGCAGTAGCACTTATCGATTTGGTGTCAATAGCGTTTTCTGCGACGGTAACTCTTTTTGCGTCTATGTAGAGCAGTTGAATGATCCGATTTATGTAACAAATGACATAGCTTTTTGGATTTTTACTTTCTCTGTTGCGGATAGTATGATAGAAAATTGTACTGAATTTGATGCGGTTGGATTGCCGTATCCAAGAGGATAATTTTATAAAAACAGAGCCGGGCGACCGTTGGTCGCTCGGCTCTGTTTTTTGGGGGAATCACCGCACAAACAACAGTAATAGGCACGCACAAAACACCGCCTGCATCAGTTTTGCTACAAAATACGGGCGCGTGGAGAGGTCGTGCCCATCGGTGAGTGAGAGCATTTGGCAATGAATCGAGATGCCCGACCATCCCACCGCCATGCCTGTAAGGAGCGTGGCAAAGCTTCTGTTGGCAAGCCCTGTCGCCGCGCTCACACCGCCCGAAAGCTCCAAAACAGCAGAGAGGATGGCGTGGGTGGTTTCATTTGCTCCAAAGCGCCCAAGGATGAGCCCGATGGCTCCCGTCAGAGTGGAAAAGAAGACCACATATGCGCAAATAAAGAGAGTGTTTATGGTTGCATTTTTCACTGCCGAGGGGAACATTCCTTTGTCAAAATGCAACTTGATGGGGAAAGGAGAGGTATCCCTTTTTTCTTCTTTTTCTTTGCGATTTTGCACCACGTGTAACAGAATTCCGCTCAAAAGTGCCGAAAGAATAGCGGCAAAATAGAGCCGCGTACCAAATTTGGCATCCTTCCAAAGCGTTGTTCCAACAGTGCTGATTAGAAAAGCGGAGGAAGGAATTGCCGAAGATGCCAATGTGCGCTCACATTCGGCGCGTGCCATCGTTCCTTTTTCGTATGCTAAAATCGCGCACCGCGCCCCTACGGGAAATCCGCATACAAGTCCCAACACCACCGCACAGCATCCCGCACGCGAAAGCCCTAAAAGTTTTCCCAAAGGACGCGCAAAGGGAGTCATCAGCCATTCCCCCGCACCGCTCGCCACCAAAAACTCCGAGAGCACCATAAAAGGGAAGAGTGAGGGCACAACCGCGCGCGCACAGAGCGAGAGCCCCTCTCTCATACAATCCGCGGCGAGGTCCGCGCGTCGCAGGAGCAAGGCAAGACTGAAAAGCAGCAAAAGAATGAGGCAGATCCCCCCCACGCGTGGGCGTTCTGCCTTTTTGACGTGCGCCGGTTGTAGTGTCATTTTGCCCCTCTCCCTTGCATAAAATGAGTGTTGATACAACCTACGCGCGCGGTGTCCGATTTATTCCACGCGCCAAAATGGAGGGAGAAAAATGGCAAAAAACGAACAACGTAGTGCAAAAAGCGGCAAAAAAGAACGCTTTTCTTGGCGAGAAGACGACCTTTTTTGCACCGAAAGCGTCCTTTTGCGCGGGGAGCATAGCGCAGTCCTTTACGGCTGCGGTCGCATTTTGTTTTATGGGCGCGAGCGCATTTGCTTTTCTATGGGGCAGCGCTCGGTTTCTGTCTTTGGTAAGGGGCTTTGCTGCACGGTGTTCTCACCGTCAGGCGTAACGGTAGAGGGAAAGATCGCAGGCGTTTGTTATTGTAATGCCGACTGCGCAGGTTCTTGCCGGTTAGTATGCCGAGAGGAGGGAGAGGGATGAGTGTTGCTCTGTTTTTGAGGGGGAGTTGTACGGTTGCCATTCCGTCCCCTCATCGCACGGCCGCAATGAATTTGTGTATGCAGATGGGCTTGCAGTATAGCGGTTTTCGATGGTGCGACGATGGCAGTGTTCGCTTTTCTTGCACTGTCTCGGCGGCACGGCGCTTTCTTGCTGCCTGCCACAAACGAGATATCGAAGTCGAAATTGTTGCGTATCGAGGTTTTCCATACTTCTTGAAGCGCATAGGCACACGTGCGGGACTTGTTGTGGGGGCAGTTTTGGGGCTGACGTTGATTGTTTTGTCGGGGCTGTTTGTCTGGGACGTGCAGGTCAGCGGTAACACCACCCTGACCGAAGGCGAGATCATTGAGGAACTGCGGGCGTGCGGCTTTGGTGTGGGGAGTTATCTGCCTGCTCTGCGCGTCCGAGAGATTGAAAACCGCGTGCTGATGGCATCCGACCGTATCGGGTGGCTTTCCATCAACACCGAGGGAACGGTGGCGCGTGTACAGGTCATCGAGCATATTTCGGGCGAGAGTGAGGGAGAGGGCGATTCTTCAGGCAAGCGTCCTGCCAATCTTGTGGCTACACGTGACGGGCAGATCGAATATCTCGAACTCTATCGCGGGAACGCCGTAGTAATAGTGGGGCAAGCAGTCAAGGCGGGGGAACTTCTTGTCAGTGGTCTGTACGACAATCCCTCAGGCGGCTTTCGCTGGACGCGTGCCGCTGGACGCGTCATGGCACGCACCGAGCACACCATCAAGGTGGAAATTCCGCTCTCGTATGAAGAAAAAGTCTATGATGATCCCTATTTGCAGGAAATCGAAGTGCATTTTTTCAATTTTTCGCACAAAATTTTCAAAAATAGTGGAAATTCGGATACATTATGTGATATAATAAAATATAATTCTAATTTAGGGCGGCTTGGCCGCAACCGACTTCCTTTGTCGCTTTCTCGCACAGAGGTGCGCCCTTATCACACCGAGTGGCGGGAGCGTAGTGAAGAGGAAGCACTAAAACTCTGTTATGAAAAACTTTCGCAAGAGTTATCGTCATTTTCGGGCGAGGCACAGCTTTTGCAAAAACAGATCACAACCCAGATGGGAGAAAACTCTGTTGTCCTTATCTGCACCATCATCTGCATTGAGAACATTGCAGGGGTGCAGGAATTTGAAATCGTTGGATAAGTATCGAAAGGAACTTTATGAACCGAAAGATTATTCGCATGGAACACGCAGATGCCACCGCCAAAATTTTTGGCAACTGCGATAGCAACGCACACCGCATCGAAAAACAGTTTGGCGTTACACTTCGTAATCGCGAAACCGAGGCAGGCGACTCGATTATCATTGAGGGTGACGACCAAGAAATGCTGAATGCCGCCGCTGATTGTGTGGCATATTTGCATGATCTTTCTTCCAAAACCGAGGTCATCACCGAGCAATCTTTGCAATACGCCATCGATATGATTGCAGGAGGGCAAACCAAAGAGCTTGCCGCTCTTGGCGATTCTTGCATCTGTGTCACCACACGCGGCAAGCCCATCAAGGCAAAAACACTCGGGCAGCAACAGTATATCGACTCCATTCGCAAGAACACCATTGTGCTTGGTGTTGGACCTGCGGGAACAGGTAAGACTTTTCTAGCAGTCGCCATGGCAGTCAAGGCATTGCGCGAAAAGCAGGTCACGCGTATCATTCTGACGCGCCCCGCGATTGAAGCGGGAGAAAAGCTCGGCTTTTTGCCCGGTGACCTGCAAAGCAAGATCGATCCCTATCTGCGCCCCCTTTACGATGCTCTCTACGAAATGCTGGGTGCCGAGACCTATCAGCGCTTGCAAGAAAAAGGAACCATCGAAATCGCACCCTTGGCATATATGAGAGGTCGCACGCTTGACGATTCCTTTATCATTCTCGACGAGGCGCAAAACGCCACACCAGAACAGATGAAAATGTTTTTGACGCGTCTTGGCTTCAACTCCAAGGCGGTTGTTACGGGTGACTTGACACAAACTGACCTTCCAAAAGGACAAAAGAGCGGTCTTGCAACCGTCGTCAAAATCCTTGATGGAATTGATGATATCGGCATCCATTATTTCAACGAGCGTGACGTTGTTCGTCACCGCTTGGTACAAAAGATTATTTTGGCATACGAAAAATACGATAGAGAACTCGCACGCCGCGAGGCGGAGCGCCGTGCCGCAGTGCAACAAAAGCTGCGTGCCGAAAAAACCGAAAAGAACACAAAGTGAGGTCTATTATGAACAGAAAAATGAATTTGCGCATTTATTTTGACAATCATCAGGACAAGCTCCCACTGACCTACCGTCTCAAAATGTTGGTTCGCGAGGCGATTGAAGCTACCCTCGATTATGAACAATACGGCAATCCCTGCGAGGTTTCGGTCTCCTTTGTGGATAACGTCGAGATTCGCGATCTGAATAAAAAGTTCCGTGGCATGGATAAAAGCACAGACGTACTTTCTTTCCCTCTGTTTGATTACGAGGGCGAGAGCGAAGAACCTCCTGTAGACGAAATGCTCGGTATGCTTGGCGACATCGTTCTTTCTTTGGAGCAAGCTGCTCTGCAAGCAGAGGAGTACGGTCATAGCTTTGAGCGTGAGGTGGCATTCCTTACGGTGCATTCTATGTTGCACCTCTTGGGCTACGACCACGAAACGGGCGAGGAGGACGAGGCCGATATGCGCCGCCGTCAAAGTGCCGTTATGGATTTGATGGGGCTCTCCGTAAAAGCGGAGGCGTAAGAGATGGCACGCCAACAGATTGATACGGCGGGAAAGACCGAAACCTTTTTTAGCCGAAATGTCAAGCTTATCACGTTTCTTATCTGTGTTGCCATCATCTTTTCTCCGTTCGTCGTTACTTACATCAAAGATTACATCGAGGATAAGCGTTTGGAAAAACGCCCCGATATGACGGTGGAAGAACTCTATTCGATTGCTCAAAAGGGCAAAGATTTGAGCCAGCGCGATCTTGCCAAATATGAGGGATATTGCGACAAGAGTGAAATGCAAGGAATGAAATATGCAATGTATCACATTCCCGTTACCGACCGTTTTATGCTCTCTGTCAACTTTGATGCCGAAGAGGATCATTTGATGTCCTTGAATCTCATCGATTTGGAAAACCAACCAATGAAATTGGATCTACTCACCGAGGCGGACAGGTTGGAGAATTTTCTCGCGGCTCCCGCGAATTAACTTGACAAAAAGGATTTTTGATTTTATGAAAAGAACCGGATTTATATCGATTGTAGGACGCCCCAACGTAGGTAAATCGACTCTGCTCAACAGTATTTTGGGGGAGAAGATCGCAATCGTTTCCAACAAACCCCAAACCACACGCAACCGCATTGCAGGGATTGAGACGCGCGGAGAGGATCAATTCGTATTTCTTGATACTCCCGGCATCTTTAAGCCGCAAAACAGTCTTGGTGACTTTATGGTCAAGACTGCCAACAGCACCATGCAAGAGGGCGATATGGTTATTCTCGTGGCCGATGTGGGCTACCGTCCCGGTGACGTAGAGGAGGGCATCATTGCCTATCTCAAAAAATCGGGCACCCCTGCCATTCTCGCGCTCAATAAAGTTGATCTTTATCGTCGCGAGCAAATTGCCGAAACCATTGCGGCGTATGCGGCTTTGCACAATTTTGAGGCGGTTGTTCCGATTTCCGCAAAGAAAGGGAAGTATGTGAGCGAGGTTCTCGACGAATGTGCCAAGCTGCTCCGTGAGGGCGATTGGTTCTATGACGAGGACATGATCACCGACCAGCCACAGAGACAAATGGTTGCCGAGATCATTCGTGAGAAGATTTTGCGCACACTTGATAAAGAGATTCCCCATGGCGTTGCCATCGTGGTAGAAGAATACCGCGACGAAGGTAGCATCGTGCGTATTCGCGCCGAGATCTTTTGCGAAAAAGCATCGCACAAGGGCATTCTCGTTGGCAAGAACGGAGAAACCCTCAAGCGCATCGGCTCCTATGCCCGTGAGGATATGGAAAAGTTGCTTGACGCACAAGTTTATCTCAACCTTTGGGTAAAGGTGAAGGAAAACTGGAGAGACAGCGCGCGCGGTATCCTCAATTTCGGCTACACCGAAGAATAATACAGAAAGGGAACTGCTATGCGACACGAAAGCATTGACGGCGTTGTTGTGCGCGTGCGTGACTACGGTGACCACGACCGCTATCTGTCGGTGCTTACGGCAGAGGCGGGGAGAATTACCGTCCTTTCTAAGGGTGGGCATTCGCTCAAAGGGCCGCAAACCGCCATCAGCCAACTCTACACCTACGCAAACTTTGAATACTACCGCCGTGGTGAATTTAATATTCTCAAGGGCGGCTCTGCCTATCAGCATTTTTATGCTCTGAGTATGGATATCGACCGCCTCAATCTCGCGGCGTATCTCTGCGATCTTGCGTGCGAGTTGACCGACGAGGGAGAGCCCGCACCCGAGATGCTTCGTTTGCTTCTCAATTCGCTTTACGCAATTTCAAAAGACCTCTATCCGCAAGAAATCATCAAGGGTGCTTTTGAACTCCGCGCTATGGCAATGTCGGGTTATGCTCCCGACCTTGGCGCTTGCTCTGTTTGCGGACGCGACCAAGACGAGCATTTCTATCTGCACATTATGAACGGCTCACTCCTTTGCTCCGAGTGCTTTTCTGAGAAAGGAAAAGAGGTCAAAAAGTTTACAGATGCATCCTATGACGACATTCGCGAGAGCGAAACCGTTGCAGGACTTTCCCCTGCTGTGTGTGCGGCAATGCGGTATTGCTTGACCGCACCTCTTGAGCGGTTATTTGCTTTTGGGCTCGAAGAAGCCGTCGATATGGATGACTTTGCACGTGCCGCACAAACCTATACACTCTCTCACCTTGAGAGGGGATTTGATTCACTCAATTTTTACCACACAATGCGAGCACCCCTGCCGCATAAGGAAACCAAGGTATGAATTTTACACAAAAAACACTCACAACTCTTGAATTTGATAAAATTTGCGAAATGCTTGCCGACTGTGCACCCACCGCGGGCGCGCAATCTTTGGCGCGCAGATTGACACCGTCGAGCGATGCAGTTGAAGTATTGCGCCGTCAGCGCAGAACGACTGATGCGCGCAGACTGCTTGAAACCAAGGGTATGCCGCCCTTTGGCACGGTTATCGATGTCTCCGACGCTTGCGAGCGTGCCGTTAAGGGCGCGGTGCTTTCAATGCGCGAAATTTTGGATGTCGGTCGACTTTTGCGCTCTGCCCGTCAAGTGGGCGAGTATGCCAAAGCAAATCGCACGTTTGAAACAACACTCGATGAAATATTCGGACGCTTGCTTTCCAACCGACATTTGGAAGACAGCATTTCGCGCTCGATTATTTCTGAGGATATGATTGCGGACGAGGCCAGCCGTGAGCTTGCCGAAATTCGCCGCAAGATTCGCGAATCCAATAATCGCATCAAAGAGACGCTGCAACACTATATCAGCGGCTCTTACTCCAAGATTTTGCAGGATAATATCGTCACGATGCGAAATGGACGTTACGTTATCCCCGTAAAAGCAGAGTGCAAAAACGAACTCAAGGGACTGATTCACGATACGTCTTCTTCGGGCGCGACCATCTTTGTCGAGCCGATGGCGGTGGTGGATGCCAACAATGAGTTGCGTATGCTCCACTCCAAGGAGGAGCATGAAATCGAACGTATTCTGTACGCTTTTTCGTCCGACATCAGTGCAGCATCCGAGTCTTTGCGTCTCAACTACCTAAACTTGACCGAGTTGGCGTTTCTGTTTACCTGCGCCGAGCTTTCTTTGCGTATGGGCGCGGTCGAGCCCCGTATTTCGGGCGGTCAAACAGTAGAATTGCGCCGCGCAAGACACCCGCTCATTGACCCTAAAAAGGTTGTTCCCACCAACATCAAAATCGGTGGGGAATACGACACCCTGATTATCACAGGCCCTAACACGGGCGGTAAAACCGTAACGCTGAAAACCGTGGGACTGTTCGCCCTGATGACGCAATCGGGACTGCACATTCCCGCAGAACCCGATTCTTCTATCTGCGTGTTCAGCCGCGTGCTGGTTGACATTGGCGACGAGCAGAGTATTGAGCAGTCTCTCTCCACGTTCTCCTCGCATATGGTCAATATTGTGCGTGTGATGGAAGAGGTTGACAGCACTTCGCTCTGCCTTTTCGACGAGCTTGGCGCGGGGACTGATCCTGTTGAGGGCGCGGCTTTAGCCATTGCCATCATCGAGTCAGTTCGCCGCGTGGGAGCACTCTGTATGGCTACTACGCACTACACCGAGCTCAAAACCTTTGCGCTTGATACCGAGGGTGTACAAAACGCATCCTGCGAGTTTGACGTTGCCACGCTCAAGCCCACCTATCGTCTGATGATTGGCACCCCCGGTAAATCCAACGCGTTTGCCATTTCTTCAAAATTGGGGCTCCCCGAGGAGATTATCAATCTCGCAAAGGAGAACGTCAACCGCGACCATCAACGCTTTGAGGAGGTCATCGAGCAACTCGAGGCGACACGTCTGGAAGCTGACCGCGCACGTGATGAGGCAATGCAACTCAAGCGCGACTACGAAAAACTCAAGAGTGATGCCGAAAAAGAAATTAAAACACGTTTCTTTGAGGTGGAGCGCCAAATTGAGCGCAACCGCCGCGAGGCACAGCAAATGCTGGATAGCGCGCGCGCGTCGAGTGATTTTATTTTCGCACAACTCGAAAAAGCCAAAAAGGCAGAGGCAGAAAAGCGCCTTGTCGAGGAGCTTGACGAAGCGCGCCGTGCCGTCCGTCGCACCATTCGCGAGGGCAGTGCAAAAATCGACCCCGTTGAAGAAAAGAAAGACGAAAAATACGTGCTTCCGCGTGACCTCAAATGCGGTGACAAGGTGTATATCGTCAACATCGATAAAGAGGGAATCCTGCTCGAAACGCCCGATAAGAGCGGTTCCGTGCTCGTACAGGCAGGCATTCTCAAAACCCGTACCAAGCTTTCCAACCTGCAACTCATTGAAGAAAAGCCGCAACTCATCAGCGGCAAGCAAAAAAAGAACGCATCCGATTTTCACGCAAAGGTCAACCGCGATTTTCGCGACGAAATCGATTTGCGCGGTATGCTTGGCGACGAGGGGTGGCTGGCAGTTGACAAATATCTCGACGAAGCCGTGATTGCCAACTTTGGGCGCGTGCGTCTCATTCACGGCAAGGGAACAGGTGCGCTCAAAAACGCACTTTGGCAACACCTCAAGCACGATCGCAGAGTCAAAACTTTCCGCATAGCGGCATACGGTGAGGGCGACGGCGGTGTCACCGTTGTAGAGCTTAAGTAAGGAGACAAGACAATGAAAACAATCAACGTAACAGTTTGGAATGAATTTCGTCACGAAAAGACCGATCCTGCTTGCAAGGCGGTCTATCCCGATGGACTTCACGCAACCATCAAGGCGTTTCTTGACGTCAACGAAGATATGAATATACGCTTGGCGGCTCTTGACGATCCCGACAACGGACTTCCCGATGAGGTTTTGAACGATACGGACGTTCTGATTTGGTGGGGACACATGGCGCACCACGAGGTGCCGGATGCCTTGGCAGAAAAGATCCGCGAGCGTGTTTATCTTGGTAAAATGGGCTTTATCGCGCTGCACTCTGCGCACAAGTCCAAGCCCTTTCGTGCAATTGTAGGAACTTCGGGCAACCTTTCCTGGGGCAGAGAACAAAAAGAAATTATGTGGACGCTTTTGCCCTCTCACCCCATTGCGGCAGGCATTCCCGACCACTTTATTCTCCCTCTTGAGGAGCTTTACAGTGAGCCCTTTTACATCCCGCAACCCGACGAACTCATCTTTTGCGGTTGGTTTGAGGATGGACACGTTATGCGCGCGGGTGCCACTTTCCTGACCGGTGCGGGCAAGGTGTTCTACTTCCAACCCGGACACGAGGTTTGCCCCTCTTATCACGATGTTAACGTGCAACGCATCATTACCAACGCAGTCCGTTGGGCACAACCCAATGAGGTCGGCTACACCGTTCCCGGTGAATGCCCTCACATTACGTGGAAAACGGTTGACGAATTTAACAAATAACTTTTGAAAATAATAACGAAGAGTAAAAATATCGGCGTTGGAGCAATCCGGAGTGCCTGTCGAACGGGGAGTTGTCGGTGGGACGAAAAGGGAATACCCCTTGCGGTCGATATTTTGCATCCCGCTTCATTCGGCTATGGCGGCAGAAAATGCCTCCTTTTTGCCAACGAGGTGGAAGGAGGTTTTGTATGAAAAACGAAGTTTCTAAAAAACGCCTTGGTAGCAATTTGCGCCTGCTGGCGGTTTCTGCCTTTCTTGCCGCTCTCAGCATTATTTGCGGCAAGTATCTCGCTCTGCCCGTGGGCAACGTGCTGCGCTTCAGTTTTGAAAATTTGCCCATTCTTTTGGCAGGCATGATGTTTGGACCCATCACCGGTGTGGTCGTCGGCGTTGTTGCCGACCTTGTTGGCTGCGTGATGGTGGCGTATCCCATTAACCCTTTGGTTACGTTGGGGGCCGCTTGCATCGGACTTCTTGGCGGATTGTTGTTCCGCGTTACGAAACAACTGCCCTTGTTGTGGCAAACCTGCATCACCGTTATTTTAACGCACTTGGTGGCATCGGTTATTGTCAAGACCTACGGGCTTGCACAATATTACGATATGCCGTTCCATATTCTGATGCTGTGGCGGCTCTTAAACTATGTCATCGTAGGCGTTGCCGAATGGCTTTTGCTCTACACGGTGCTCAAAAACCAAGCCCTGCGCCGCCGCTTTGAGGAATTGAGGGGATAACAAATGAACTACGAACAAGCACTTGAATATATCCACTCGGTCAACTGGACTTTTTGCAAGCCGGGACTTGAGCGCATTACTGAATTGTGTGCCGCTCTTGGCAATCCGCAAAATAAACTTCGTTTTATTCACGTAGCGGGGACGAACGGCAAGGGTTCTACCTCTGCAATGCTTGCATCTATCCTGCAAAATGCGGGATACCGCACGGGACTTTACACATCTCCTTACATTCGCACCTTTTGCGAACGCATCCGAGTGAACGGTGAGAATATCCCCAAGGATACACTGGCAACTTTAACTGAACGTATTCGCCCTATTGCTGATGCAATGGAGGACAAGCCCACCGAATTTGAACTCATCACCGCCTTGGCATTTGCCTATTTTGCAGAGAGCCAATGCGACGTGGTTGTGTTGGAAGTTGGACTTGGCGGACGATTGGATTCGACAAATGTTGTTGAAAATACTGCGCTTTCCATCATCACGGGCATCGATTTCGACCACACCGCTCTCCTTGGTAACACCATCGAAGAAATTGCCAAAGAAAAGGCGGGTATCATCAAGAGTGGTCGCCCCATCCTCTTTGGCGGTGGGGAAGGCGCGGCATACGATACTGTTTCGGGTGTCGCATTGGAGAAGAACGCCCCCTTTTATACCGTTGACCGCTCTTCCTATGTCCAAAGAACGGCAACACTTGACGGCACAAGGTTTGATTATTTGCACTATAAAAATCTGGATTTGCCTCTGCTTGGTGCATATCAGCCCTACAATGCCACGCTTGTGCTGACGGCAATCGATCTCTTAAACAAAGACGGTTTTTCCATTGATGAGGATGCGGTTCGCCGCGGACTGTCTTTGGTACGTTGGCCCGCACGCTTTGAATTGCTCTCTCGAGACCCTCTCATCATTTACGATGGCGGACATAACTCCGAGGGGGTGCGTGCCGCGGTAGAGAGTATTAAAACTTATTTTTCTAATCAAAAGGTCAACATCCTCAGTGGTGTGATGGCTGATAAGGACAGGAGCGAAATGATTGAAACGATGAAACCCATCACCGCTCACGCTTTTGCAGTCACACCAAACAATTCTCGCGCTCTTGCGGCAGAGGAGTACGCCGCACAACTCGCGTCTTACGGCATCCCTGCCACATCTTACGCAAGCGTTGCCGAGGGCGTCAATGTGGCCGTTGAATCGAGTAAACAAGCGAAAATCCCACTCATTTGCCTCGGTTCACTCTATCTCTATGAGGAAGTCGAAGCCGCTGTTCGCGCGTGCCTTCGTTTCTAAATAAATACGTGAGTTCGAAACCATCCTCACGAAAAACAAAACTAAGGAGAAACCCAAAAATGAAAAACACAAAAGCGAGAGCACGTCTCGTCTACATCACCGAGGCGAGCGCCATTGCTGCACTCTACGTTGCCATCACCGTTGCCATAGGCCCTTTGGGCAGTGCCGCCATTCAATGCCGCATTTCCGAGGCGATGTGCATCCTACCCATCTTTACGTCGGCGGCAATACCGGGAATGACGATTGGTTGCCTGATTTCCAACATTGCAACGGGATGCTTGTGGCAAGACATCCTTTTTGGCACGCTCGCTACACTCATAGGAGCAATCGGAGCATACCTTTTGCGCCGCATTTGGTGGCTGACGCCTCTGCCCACCGTGGTGGCAAATACGCTTATCGTGCCCTTTGTTCTTGCTTACGCCTACAACGCGCCCGAGGGCATCGGATTTTTAATGCTTACCGTTGGCATCGGTGAGGTGATTTCGGCATACGTGCTCGGAATTGCACTCTATTTTGCGCTTCGCAAAAACGCGCGTTATATTTTCAAAAACGCGAATTATTGATAACATAAGACCAAAACGAAAGGAGGTCGCGTTATGGAACTTGATATTACCTTACCCATACCTGTCGTACGTGCGTTGTCCGTATTGGAAACGTGCGGCTATGAAGCATTTATCGTGGGCGGCTGTGTGCGCGACTGCCTGCTTGGTCGCACCCCCAACGATTGGGATATTACCACAAATGCCACGCCCGGGCAAATGAAAGCTTGCTTTGCGGATTTTCGCGTGATTGAAACGGGCATCCGCCACGGCACGCTGACCGTTATTATTGACGGGATGCAGCTTGAAATCACCACCTATCGCAACGATGGGGAATATCTCGATAACCGTCACCCAGTGCAAGTGACCTTTTCCGAAAAAATCGAGGATGACCTCTCGCGCCGCGATTTTACCGTTAATGCAATGGCGTATCATCCTGCGAGGGGATTGGTTGACCTTTTTGGTGGCAGGGAAGATTTGCAAACCAAAACCATCCGTGCCGTAGGAGACGCCAAAACGCGTTTTGAGGAGGATGGTTTGCGTATTCTGCGCGCCATTCGCTTTGCATCGGTGTTGGATTTTGAAATAGAAAACGATACTGCAAACGCGGTACACGATTGCAAGAATCTGCTCTCCGGTATTGCCGCGGAGAGAATTCGCGAGGAGTTCTGCAAGCTGATCTGCGGTCCCGGAGCGGTTCGTATTCTGCGCGATTATATCGACGTTGTTGCTGTTTTCTTACCTGAATTGCATCAATGTGTCGGTTTTGAGCAAAACACCAAATACCATTGCTACGACGTGTTTGAGCACACTCTGCACGCGCTTGAACTGTGCGAGGGAGACGATCTGCTCACGCGCCTCGGCATCCTCTTGCACGATATTGGCAAGCCCTTGTGCTACACCGAGGATGAGCAGGGCGGACACTTCAAAGGGCATGCCCCTGTTGGAGTTGAAATTACCCGTGCGGTTCTTTGGCGTCTGCGCTTTGATAACGAAACCATACGCCGCATGGAGCTTTTGGTCGAGTGGCACGATATTCCGCTCTCAGCAGAAAAGAAGCGTGTCAAGCGCCTGATGCAAAAATTATCGGATGCTGACATTCTACGTCTTTTGGAAATCAAACGCTGTGACCGCTTGGCGCACGCGCCCGATTTTAGGGAATTGCCGCCCGAACTCGATCTGATCCCCACCGTTATCGCCGAGATCCACGCCGAGGATGCCTGTCTTTCCTTGCGCACCCTCGCTGTTGGCGGAGATGATTTGATGGCGCTTGGGATCCCGAAAGGAAAACAAATCGGGCAGATGCTCCAAACACTTCTTGACGATGTCATTGAGGAACGTCTCCCCAATGAAAAAAACGCCCTTCTGCGAGCCGCAAAAGAGCGTATCAAAAAAGCATAAGCCGTTTGTCCGGGACAAACGGCTTATGCTTTTTTTATTCTTCAATATCCATCAAGGTAAAAGAAAATCTCAAATTGCCGGTGTAAGTATCGGCTTTTTGAATGTCCTTTTGGTCAATGCGAACAAATCCATCCTGTTTGCCGATTTCGGTAAAGGTGGCAAAAATGCCGCCCGGTTCAATCGATTCATCCTCTTTTGCCTTGGAATAAACTTTGTAGGGGAGCATGGACGTACCATCTTCGTTTTTGAGGACGAATGCATCATCGCTACCCGAAACGAGCACACAGATTTGTCGGTCATTTAAGGTGAGAATTTCGGAGATGTGAATGGTGAATGGAATATCCTTGGGACTGCTCTCGGCAGTGCGTTGCAAATCGTCGGCATAAATACCCGTAGGAACAGCCACCGAATAAACGGGAGAGTTATTTGCAATTACGGTTGCCGTTACGGTTGCGGCGGAACTGCCTGTACCCTCGGCATAAAGTGTGAGGGGCATCATTCCCAAAAGCACAAGAACAAGGAAAAGTGAGAACGGTTTTGTTGGTATCTTCATTTCAAATCCTCCTTATTCTGCATCGTTTTGGGGAATGTCGACCACGGTGTAATGGAAAGTCATAATGCCGCTGTAAACACCGGTTTTTGAAATTTTGCTTTGGTCAATGCGAATCCAAACTTCGTCTGTTTGTTCGCTTTGGGTAAATTCTTTCAAAACACCGTCTTCGGGGATGGGAGCGTCTGCATTGGAATATGGGAATAATTCAAAGGGGATTGTATTTCCGTTTCCGTCTTGCAAGCAAAAACTTTCACCGTCACCGGGTTCTACCCAAACGCGAATGGCTTTTTCACCAAAGAGATTTTCTACATTGTTTACTTGAATATCAAATTGCGTCCAAGAATAGCGAGAGGGGGAAATCTCATCTGTTTGGTGCAACTTGCCCACATTTACGGTGGTAGGAATGACGACTGTATACTTGGGAGAGGGAACAGAGGTGGTCACGCGAATGGGAACGTCCTTGACGTGGGAAGTGTTATCGGTTATATAAGAGAAATCGTCGCTTTTGATTACCTTTGTGGGTGTTGCTTTTGCAATGCCGGCTTCATCGTTGCCGAGTTGTCCGTGGGAGTTGTCACCCCACGCCCAAACAGAACCGTCCGATGCAATCATCGCAGCGTTTTGGTATCCCGCAGCAATAGCGATGGCGGTCTTTTCATCCTCATCAAAGAGAGGAACAAAAGTGTTGCTAGCAGATTCTGCGTTATTTGGCAAACGGTTGCCGGCAGTGTAAACTTTGCCGTCAGAACCTAGCAAAACGGTTTGTTGATCAGATACGGCGATGTCAGTGATGTTCAAAGTAGCGGTGTTTGTGGTTATATTAAATTTTTTGGATGCTTCGGCATTTGTTGTTCCGTTTCCATACTGACCGTATTCATTTACGCCCATAAAACCGATTGTGCTGTCATTCAATAGAAAAGCAGAATGATTGGCGCTCAAAGCGGCACAAGTGATGGGGGGCGTTGTCTTGGAGGTTGGGAGAAGGTAAGGGAGTTTATGGTCAGGCGTTAATTCTTCTCCCAATACAAAATTTGCCGTACTTCCCCACAAATATGCTTGTCCGTTTTCATCAATCGCAATGGCAGATGCAGCCCCTGCGCTGATTTTTGCAACGGATATGCCATTCAAAGTTTTAATTGTTTTGGGTGTAACTGAAAACTCAGCGGAACTGTCCGTCAATTCATAACCGAGTTGTCCCTTGTCGTTTATGCCAAAGGAATAAACGGTTCCGTCTCCGCTCAATGCGAGTGAAAAGCGATCTCCTGCCGCCACGGCAACAATGTTCTTGCCACATAATTTATCCACTAGTGTGGGAACTGTAACAGTATCCTCGGTTGAAGTAACTCCCAACTGACCGGCGGAATTGTTGCCCCAAGCATAGACATTGCCATCGGAGCCAAGCAGCAAGACGTGGTCATATCCTGCACTAATGGCAATCGATTGAATGCCCGGCAGGTTGATTTTTATGGGAGTGAGTATATCTTTGTTGGTCTCGATTGATTGCGGATTGCCAAGAACACCATCCGAGTTGTCACCCCAACCCCAAACCTCGCCTTTGTTCGTTTGTACGATGATAAAGCCGTCACCAACGGCAATGTCGGGAGTGATGGGGTCAGAGGATGCGATGGTGGAAAGTGTTAGGGCAGAAAGAAGCATGAATAAAACGGAAAGAGATACCAGTACGCACAACGCACGTTTGGCGTGGTGATGCATAGGAAAGCCCTCCTTAAATATCGAATTTTTAAGGGGTAACGCTATTTTTATTTCAGCATACCCAAAAGGGTATCCTTTGCAGATGCAAGTGCTTCGGTAATCTTGTCGGTATCACGGCCGCCTGCCATTGCGTTGTCGGGACGTCCGCCGCCCTTACCGCCGGTAACTGCGGCAACAGCGCCAACAAGCTTGCCCGCGTGCGCGCCTTTGGTTACGGCATCCTTGCCTGCAACGCACAGGAAGTTGAGCTTGCCCTCGGGAGCGATGGCAAGAACTGCAACAACGTCGTCATAACGTGCCTTTATCTCGTCTGCGAGAGAACGAGCGGCATCGGCTTGCATATTGCCCATATCAGCGGCAACAAGACGAACGGAACCGAGCGTTTCGGCACCTGCCATAATGCTATCGAGCTTGGATGCGGCAATCTTGGAGTTGAGAGATTCGATCTCTTTCTTCATAGCCGAGATCTCACTCTGAATCTGCGCTGCACGCTTTGCAAGATCTGCGGGCTTTTGAACCTTCATTTCCTTTGCGGTCTCGGCAATCAGAGCGTTCTTTTCTGCCAAGAGACGGAGAACGCCCTCACCTGTGGTTGCCTCAATACGGCGTACGCCTGCGGCAACAGAGGACTCGGAGAGAATCTTGAAGAGCCCGATCTTTGCAGTGTTATCAACGTGTGTACCGCCGCAGAATTCTACGGAGTTCTCACCCATGCGAACAACGCGCACGATCTTGCCGTACTTCTCACCAAACAGAGCCATAGCGCCAAGTTTCTTTGCCTCGTCAATGGGCATCTCGGTCATAGAACCGATTTGACCTGCAAGGATTTCGAGATTTACAAGATTTTCAACAGCCGCGATTTCTTCTGCGGTCAAGCCCGAGAAGTGGGTGAAGTCAAAGCGGCAAACGGTATCGGAAACGTAAGAGCCGGATTGCTCAACGTGGTTGCCGAGTACGCGACGGAGCGCGCTCTGCAAGAGGTGGCAGGCCGAGTGGTTACGCATAATTGCCTCGCGACGGTGAGCGTCAACGATTGCTTGAACGCTATCGCCAACCTTGAGCGTGCCGTTTGCAACGGTAGCCAAGTGAATGTAAATACCGTCGGTCTTCTTGGTATCGGTGACGGTCAATTCAGCGGTTTCGGTTTTGATAACACCTGTGTCACCAATTTGACCGCCGCCCTCGCCGTAGAGGGGAGTGGTGTCAAGAATAACGGTGCAGTCACCCTCGGATACTTCGTTTACAGACATATCGTCAACGAGAATAGCGAGAACCTTTGCATCCGCTACCATATTGTCGTAACCGACGAACTTGGTTGCGGGGATGTCTGCCAAGAGGTTCTTGGAAGCATCAGACCAACCGCTGATGTTGGCACGTGCCTCGCGAGCGCGAACCTTTTGCTCTTGCATCAAGGCGGTGAAACGTGCCTCGTCAATGGCAAGACCTGCTTCCTCGGCAATCTCGCGGGTCAGGTCAATGGGGAAGCCGTAGGTATCGTAAAGTTTGAATACATCCTCGCCCGAAAGAGTGGTGAGGTTGTTATTTTTTGCATCTTCAACGAGCTTGTTGAGAATAGAGAGACCTGCATCGATGGTGGCATCGAAGCGTTCTTCTTCCATCGCGATAACCTTGAGAATGTAATCCTTCTTTTCTGCAAGTTCGGGATAAGCACCCTCGGATTCGCCGATTGCAATTATGCCAAGCTCGGGCAGGAAGGAGCGGTTGATGCCAAGGAGTTTGCCGTGACGGCAAGCGCGGCGCAGGATGCGGCGAAGAACATAGCCGCGACCCTCGTTAGAGGGGATAACGCCGTCGGAAATCATAAAGGTTGCCGAGCGGATATGGTCGGTAACAACGCGGATGGAAATATCGGTGTTCTTATCAAGACCGTATTCCTTGCCCGCAATAGAGCAGACCGTATCAAGCACCTTGCGAATGGTGTCGACCTCGAACATATTGTCTACACCCTGCATGACGCAAGCGAGACGCTCAAGACCCATACCGGTATCGATGTTCTTTTGTGCCAGCTCGGTGTAGGTGCCATCCCCCATATTGTTGAACTGGGTAAATACGTTGTTCCAAATTTCCATAAAGCGATCGCAGTCACAACCGGGCTTGCAATCGGGAGAGCCGCAGCCATACTTGATGCCGCGGTCAAAGTAAATTTCGGAGCAGGGGCCGCAGGGGCCTGTGCCGTGCTCCCAGAAGTTATCGGCTTTGCCAAGGCGAACAATGTGCTCGGGGTTCACGCCAACCTTGTTTACCCAAATTTCATACGCCTGCTCGTCTTCCTCGTAAATAGAGGGCCAGAGAAGGTCGGTGGGGATCTCAAGTGTTTCGGTCAAAAACTCCCACGCCCACGGGATGGCTTGATCCTTAAAGTAATCTCCAAAGGTGAAGTTGCCAAGCATTTCAAAGAATGTGCCGTGACGAGCGGTGTGGCCAACGCGCTCAAGGTCGGGGGTGCGGATGCACTTTTGGCAAGTGGTGACGCGGTGGCGCGGAGGTTCTTCCTCACCCGTGAAGAATTTCTTCATGGGCGCCATACCCGAGTTGATGAGCAACAGAGATTTGTCGTTGATGGGAACGAGAGGAAAAGAAGGCAGGCGCAAATGTCCTTTGGACTCAAAAAACGCCAGATACTTTTCGCGCAGTTCGTTAAGGGATGTCCATTTCATAGGGGGTATATCCTTTCGATTATTTCGATAAATTTACATACGTAGCAAGTATAACACAAATTGCTTTCGTTGTCAATTCTTTTGTGCAAAAAAGCCGAAAAAACTACATTATATATAAGGAAAGCGCGCGTCGGAAGAGAAAAAAAGGGGCTGTTGCGAGAGGGTGAAGCTCGCAACAGCTTTTTTTATGCGGTTCGCAATGCTTTCCAATAACAGCTTCCGTCATTTCGTTTTACAAAAACGGCGGTGTAACTCTCGGAGGTCTCTCCATTAGCTGTCAGGGTGAATTGCATGCGGTAGGTATGTTCGGTTTCATAAAGTTCGAGAATATTTACCTCGGTGGTACATTCACGAGCTTGCAAGGGGGAGGTATAATAGCCAGCGCGAGAAAGATAGGAAAAGGCATCTCCGCTCTTGTGGCTAACCGTGGTTCCGCCAAAAAAGCGGAAGACGACGTTTTCAAAATCTTTTTTCGAAATCAGCGTAGCTGCCGAAAGATAGGGGTAAGCACGTGCCACATCGTCAAGGGATTGACGGTTGCCTGTATAGTGGCTGTAATCGTCGCGTAGCATATCATTTAGAATTGCATCGCGGTAGAGACGAACGGCTTCACCCGTGCCCGAAAAAGGGGAGAGATGGATGTTGTCGCTGACGATAATCGTTACCATATTGGAAAGCATTGCGGCGGCGGCACCGTCGGGTTGAAGCTGACGAAGCGGCGCTTCCGAAAAATAATCGTTTACATCAAGGCCAAAAAGACCGCGAAGCCAGAGAGCACTCGGGCCTGCCACGCAGGATACCAAAAGCACACTCAAAAGAACAAGTAAAAGGATGGTAAGTCCTATGCGACGCGTATATTGTCTTGAATGAGAAGTGTTTTTCAAGGGACTCAACCTCCTTCCTTCTATTCTCCTTTTTATTTTATCAAAATAGCAATATTTTGTCAATAGTTTTTCTCGAATTTTTTACCACATTTAGTATATTTCTAAGTTTTTATTGCACAAGATATATGAATTTGTCGTATGTTTAGAGCGGTTTTGTCGCATACGACGCAAATCTACGACATTTTCAAATCAAAAACCAATTTTTTACTTCTGGCAAATCGCTTCCAAACGGCGACACAAAAGGTGCTCGGTGGCGAGAATTTTGGAAAAAACCGAGCGCACAACGCGGTCCTCGGTGCGTCCCATTAAAGTCTCATAGCAATCAATGTTGCGGCGGCGTTCCCAAAGTGCGGCGAGCGCGGGGGAGTCCTGACATCGCGAGGGGCAGGCGCTCCGTTTGAAGTAAGGATAGCGTGACGTTTTTTGCCCATCGGCCTCACCGAGAGCGAGGAAAAGCTCGCCTAAAAGTCGAAAGCGTTCGAGGTCTTTTTGGGCGAGTTCTTCAAAAAGGTCGGAAAGAGCGGTGTCACAATCTTCACAGATGAGACTGCGGTAGATGTTATCGGAGATACTGAAAAAGGCCTCGGAGCAGCAGGTGTAGAGTGCGGCTGCCATGCGGGCATCGCGCCCGACGCAACCGCGAAGCGAGGGACGAAAAGGTGGGTAGTGGATGTATTCGTTCTTTTCAAAATCAGACATAAAAAATATTCCCCCTTAAAATCATTCTTTATCATCCTATGCGAAAGGGGGGAGAGGAGTGCAGAGTTATAAGGGGAGAGACGACCATTGGTCGCACGCTCTTTAACGATTATAACGAAATAAACATTTTATATGTCATCCTGAGCGAAGTCGAACTTCCACCGAGTGAAGAACAAGGTGGAAGCGCGAGCCAATAGGCGAAGCGGGATCTCGTAACGACTCTCGGTGGCTTGTTAATGGGATGTTACATCGATACAGAAAGCCACCAAAACTTGTTTAGAGATCCCTTCGTCGCTGTCGCTCCTCGCTTTTTCCTCGCTATTCGCTCGAAAAAAGTTCGACTTCGCTCAGGATGACATACTGATTGATACTTTTTCTATGTCTTTAAGGTGTTCAAAATAGGTGCAGTGCTTGACAAATCCTTGTTTTTTGGTATAATTATTATGATGATGTGATTATAACGAAAGGAGATGCCCCATGAGCCGAGAATATCCGCCCTTGATACGCAAAAAGCAAAAAACAAAAGAAGGCCATGAGTGGGTGGTCTCCAAATACAGTTATATCTATGCCATCGTCTTTTTTGCTGTGGCAATTTTGGGGCTGTTATTAGGCGAAGAATCAGGACTTTTTATTGCTCCTATACTTGCCGTAGTAGGTGTTCCGTTCCTTATTGCTGCAATCAACTGCCGAGTGACGATGAATACCGAGCAAATTACCGTGCGCAACTTTTTCCGCATTTCCAAAACCTATTCGTTTAGCGATATTGAGTCCTGGAGAAGAAATACACACTATGTTTATCTCTATCCTGTGAGCGGTCGGCGCATTTGCATCAAACGAGAGGATGATGTCGACGAGCGCACCGAGCATTTGATCGCGCGCGCCCAAAATAACGGTGCGGTGGCACGTGAGGGCGTGAGCGACTCCAAGCTTTATTGGGGAAACTGCTCAAGACCGATTACGTGGACGCTGATCGCCCTTTTTGCCGGCATCATTGCGTTGTTTTTTACGCTTATCATGTTTGACGAGGTAGATAATCTGCTGATGCAAAAAGAGGATCTGGAACGCCACACTTTTGTTGTGGTGGATGCGCACACCGAGGAGGAATACGTTGCGCTCTACAGTGAGAATACGCGGTATGATATTGAATACGGTGTGCTGAACGGGCAAAGCCTTGCCGACTTGGACGACTTGGTGGGAACACAGGTTACCGTTTGGGTGGATGGCTATGTTGTTTGGGAGTTGACCGATGCAAAGGGCGTTTCTTGGTACACCTTTGAAGAGTATCAGAGTTACCGTGCAGACAGTATATGGATTGCATTGATCTTTTTCCTCCTATTTAGCGGTGGTGGAGCGGTCTTTTTGACCTTGCTGCTGTTGGCTTACCACGCACCGCATAAGCATCCGCGCTTGTATGAAAATTTTGAAACAACGAACATTTTCGGAAAGGGAAGAGTTTATACTTTTACAGGTCTTCCACCGCAGAAAGGAAACATATGAAAAAAGCAACGTTTGGCCCCGGTGGAAACGGGGATTGGTTTTATTCCGAAGGAAAAAAGAGCACCCTGCAAGCACCCGGGTGGCTCAAAGAAAAAGGGCTTGACGCCTTTGAATACGAGGCAGGTAACGGCATTACGGGTGGCGAGGCAACTCTGCGCGCCATTGGTGAAAAGGCACGCGAGCACGGCATCCTGATGTCGCTCCACACGCCTTATTTCATCTCGCTTTCGGGTGTCGATCCCGAAAAGCGCCTCAAGAGTATCGAGTATATTCAAAAATCGCTGTGGGCGGCGGATCTTTTGGGAGCGGATACCATCGTCATCCATAGCGGCAGCGCCGCAAAGATCTCGCGCGAGGAAGCGATGGCACTCTCCAGAGACACGCTTGAAAAGGTTGCTGAAGCCGTTGGCGAGACTTCTATCCGTCTTGGCATTGAGACGATGGGTAAAGTCAATCAGCTTGGCACACTTGCCGAAGTCATCGAACAATGCAAGGTCGCGCCCATCTATGCACCCGTGGTGGATTTCGGTCACCTCAATGCACGCAACATCGGCGGATTGTTTCCCGATGTGGATAGCTACCGCCGCGTGTTCGACGAGATCGGCACATCCCTTGGTGACAATTTTGCTCGTGATCTGCATTGTCATTTTTCCAAGATCGAATATACGGGGGCAGGGGAAAAGAAGCACCTGACCTTTGCGGACGAGACCTTTGGCCCGTGGTTCGAGCCGCTTGCCGAGGCAATCGTGCGCGAGGGCGTAGCACCGCGTATCATTTGCGAGTCGGCAGGCACACAAGCCGAGGATGCGCGCTTTATGAAGGATGCTTACCTGCACGCGCTAGGGAACTTGGGATAAGAGGAGGCAAGTATGGATGCTCAAATTTATACCCAAGGTCATTTTATGGAAATGGATTCAATGCACGATTATACTGCTACGAAAATTTCCGTACAAGATAACACGTTGAGTGTTGTTTATGGAAAACTTGACCAAGAAGGTATTAAAGAAGACGGATCACCTTACTACAAATACAAAAAAGTGACGATCGAATATGAAATTCAATCGTATTGCGACGCCAAGATTTTTAAGAAGAGTCGTTATAAATTGATTGATCTGTTGCGAGAAAAGAATCAATTTGATAAGCTGACAAAAAGCGGTACGTTTGAATCTTATAAATATTCTGTTGATAATTTTGGAGAATTGACTCTGCATTTTGATATTCGATTCAAAAATAAAGTTAGGAGTTGCGAAATCGAATTGGATGCTGAAAAAATCACATATCATTGGGAATAAGAAAATCTAAAAAGCATAACAACACCCCGGCAGACCTAATCATCTGTCGGGGTGTTGCTTTTTTAGAAGATGTAACATAGCATCAGTAAGCCACCGAAACTCGTTGCGAGATCCCGCGGCGGCTTGCGCCTCGCGCTTTTGCCTCGCTTTTCGCTCAGCAAAAGTTCGACTTCGCTCAGGATGACATACAGAGATTTTATTTGCGATTGTCCTTTGTTTTTCGGGGCGTCGAGGACGTCGCCCCCTACAAATATTGTTTTCCCTTTGCGAATGAACTTTCTTAGTGAGCAGGGTCTTGGTGGCGCCTGCGAACTCGCGGCAGCCAAAGCGAGGTTTACCTCGCGTCGACTGTCTGTTAGCGTGCTAACAAATCTATTTGGATGATTTTTGTGCAAGAGTTCTTGAAAGGGGTGTGGGGGAAATGTAATATTTCGCTTGCGAAATATTACCGTAGCAACGGAACGTTGCGATGTTCTTCTGCAAGAAGTTTCCCCCACGTCTCTTTATTTCAATTCTTCATCTATTGCACGTGCAGCAGTCTTACCCGCGCCCATGGCGAGGATGACGGTTGCGGCACCGGTAACGGCATCGCCGCCGGCATAAACACTGTCGAGAGAGGTCTTGCCGGTCTCTTCCACCACGACGATACCGCCGCGGCGGCTGATGTCAAGTCCGGGTGTGGTGGACTTGATGAGGGGATTTGGAGATGTACCAATGGACATAATCACACAATCGCAATCAATGACAAACTCCGAATTGGGAATTTCTACTGGGGAGCGTCTGCCAGATGCATCGGGCTCGCCAAGCTCCATTTTGATGCAGCGCATACCCGAAACAAAGCCGTTTTCATCGGGAAGGATCTCGAGTGGATTGTTCAGCAGTCGGAACTGCACGCCTTCTTCTATCGCGTGTTCGACTTCTTCTTTACGAGCGGGGAGCTCCGCCAGGGAACGGCGGTAAACGATGGAGACTTCTTCTGCTCCAAGACGGAGAGCGCATCTTGCGGCATCCATCGCCACGTTGCCGCCCCCCACCACCGCCACGCGACGCGCGCGCAGAATGGGTGTTTGGCTGTCGGGCAGGTATGCCTTCATCAAATTGGTGCGCGTGAGGTATTCGTTTGCGGAATACACCCCCTTGAGGTTCTCTCCGGGAATGCCCATAAAACGGGGAAGTCCCGCGCCCGAACCGATGAATACGGCTTCAAAACCTTCTTCGCGCATCAGTTCTTCAACGGTCACAGTCTTGCCGACAACAGTATTCAAAACAAATTTTACGCCAAGGGATTCCAGTCCTGCAATCTCTTTTGCAACGATGGACTTTGGCAAACGGAACTCGGGAATTCCATAAACCAACACACCGCCTGCGGTGTGCAGTGCCTCAAAAACGGTGACGTCATATCCGCGCTTGGCAAGCTCACCTGCGCAGGAAAGTCCCGCAGGGCCTGAACCGATAATTGCCACACGGTGTCCGTTTGGCGCAGGGATTTCGACGGTGGAAGCATCGTTTTGATTGTGCAGGTCGGCAACAAAGCGTTCCAATCTGCCAATGCCAACCGCCTCGCCCTTGATGCCGCGAATACACTTGCCCTCGCATTGGTTCTCTTGTGGGCAAACGCGACCGCAGATGGCAGGGAGCGAGCTGGACTCGGTCACAATGCGGTAAGCTTCTTCAAATTCGCCAACCTTAATTTTTTGAATGAATCCGGGAATATCGATGCCAACGGGGCAGCCTGACACGCAGGCAGGGTTTTTGCAATTCAGACAGCGGTCAGCTTCTAAAATTGCCATTTCTGCGGTGTAACCGAGCGCAACCTCATCAAAGTTGTGCGCACGAACCGATGGCTCTTGTGTGGGCATCGGTGTTTTCTTGGGGGACATATTTGCCATATCAGTTGCCCTCCTTTTTGAAGAGGTTGCAGGTGTCCTCGTGCGCCTTCCGCTCAAAGGGACGGTACATAGAGGAGCGTGCGATTGCTTCGTCAAAATCGACAAGGTGTCCGTCAAATTCGGGGCCGTCGACGCAGGCAAATTTGACCTCGCCGCCGACTGTGAGGCGACAACCACCGCACATACCCGTGCCGTCAATCATAACGGGGTTCATCGAAACAACGGTGGGGATATTATATTCTTTTGTGAGTAAGCTGACAAACTTCATCATTGGCAAAGGGCCGATGGCAATCACTTCGTCATAGGTCTCGCCACCTTCAATCAAGGTGCGCAGAGCATCGGTTACAAGACCTTTTTCTCCCCACGTTCCATCATCGGAGACGGGAACAAACTTGGTGGAGTGTGCTTTGAATTCTTCTTCTAAAATTGCGAGTTCGCGGTTGCGGAAGCCAACGATTGCGTGCACTTCGGTACCGTTCTCAAACAGCGCTTTTGCTACGGGGTAGGCAATGGCGCATCCCACACCGCCCCCCACAACGGCTACTTTTTTCAGATTTTCGATTTTGGTGGCATTGCCGAGAGGGCCTACAAAGTCACAGAGTGAGTCGCCAACCTCAAGACGGTTGAGTTTTTCGGTACCTGCGCCAACAATTTGAAAAATGATGGTAACACTACCCTCGGTGCGGTCATAGTCTGCAACTGTCAAGGGAATACGCTCACTATCGGTATGGGAGCGGAGAATGACAAATTGCCCCGGTGCGGCTTTTTTGGCTACTGCGGGAGCGTGTATTTTCATTCTTGTGACCTGTGCATTCAGGCTTTGCTTTTCTAAAATGCGGTACATAGGGTTCCTTTCAGTGTCTTTTCGTTTTGACGGAAAAACATTTTTTTCGATGATGTCAAAAAAAGGACTTGTCAAAACGGGTAAAGTGATGTATAATATAGTCAACACCTATTATACTACTTTGTTTTCAAATTTTCAAGAGGTATTGACACTTTTTTGTCAAAAAGGGTTATCCATTTGAAGGAAAAAGAAAGGCGGCAGTGACAATATGGAAACAGAATTTCAAAAAGCGGTTGGAAAAGGTATTGGCGAGGTTATGCGCGATATAGCTGAATTTCTTTCCACGCCCTACATTATCAACGAGGAAAGAGAGCTTGATTTGTGCACGTTGGTGCCCGATTTGAATATGCACGAGCAGTTTTCCTTTGCGCTCCTTTCCGAGGCACATACCCAGGGTTGGGATGCCGAAACTGCCGAGAATTTTTACCGTCACGCTTGCGGCAAGGTCATCGATCCCGAAGTGATTGCGGCAATGCTTGCGGCTTTTCGTGATCGCACAAGCAAAGAGTACCGCGAATACGTACAAAAATACGGCAACCGCTTCTCTGCTCTTGATGGCTCTTATTGGGCTACCGCTCTTGCACTTGGCATCGATGCGGGGCAGGTAAGCGAAGTTATGCAGTATTTGCGCCTGTTCACCGTTTGTTTGATGGAGTTTGCCTATATGGAAGATCGTAACCCCGATGCTACCTACACGTGGTGTTATTACGATTCTTTCCGTCAAATGCTTGATGATTTGACTGCCGAACCCGATCCCGAGCCGCTTCCTCTCAAGGTGCGCTCCTTGGGTGGCAGTGCGGGCAAGAGAGAGCAGGATAGCTACTATCTCTCGCTTGGTGTTGATATTGAAAACCCCAATTTTGACCGTTTGGCGCGCGGCATTCAGCTTGATATCGTGCTCAAGGATAAAGAGGGAAACGTCATTACCACCATTGGTGATAAGCTTGAGTCGCTTGACCCGGGTGCCATTTATCACTACGGTGTTACGCGCAAGATTCGCGGCAATGCGGTTGCAAGCTTTTCAGCAACGGCAAAGGCGGCATCTCACCTCAAACTCCAAACACCTATTATGAAGCACGTTGAACTTTCCGAGCTTCGCCTGAAGAGAAACGGTGAAGGAATGCATTTTTCGGGCGCTATGACAGGGAAATACGACGTTCCTTTGCGTTCCATGACCTTGCATTACCAGTTTCTCTCCGCGCAAAACAAAATTCTTGGTGGCGGTAGCGAATGGGTGCTTGACGGACTTGAGCCGAACGGAACGCGTCAGGTAAACTCTAAAATCGCGCTTCCCATCGAGGGGGCGGCAAAGGTGGTCTATTCTATCGATTTTGATGTTGTGCAACTGCTTGAAGAATAAAAGAAAAAACAGCCAATGCCCAAGCGTTGGCTGTTTGCATATTATCGAAAATGCATATCACAATAAACGTATTCCATATGTGCGTCGGGGTAGGTTTCATCGAGATACGCCTCCCATCGGTTGGATGGGGGGAGGGCATCGGCTCTTTCTTTCCAACGAAAGATGGCAGATGCCGATATGGCAAGGTTAAACGCCATAAAAATCGAACACGCCACACAAAAAATGTGCCACCGACGTGTGTGCATGTGATGCAAAAGACGTTTGAGAGTTGGATAGATCAGACCAACAAACACCATTCCGAGAAAGCCCCACAAAATAGCCATCTGACCGCTGACGCGCCCACCGAGATTGAGCGTGTGCGAGGAATAATCCCAAGAGACAGAGCCAAAGGTGCGCTCTTGAAAAAGACTTGTAAAATACTCCACCGCACCACCCGTGAGGGCAAATGCCACAAACTGCAACACGAGTGAATGACGGGGCAGAAATTTTGCTACAACGAATATCGCAACCGCACCCACGCCGTAAACGGTGCAAAAGGGACCCACAACTGTGGCGGAGTGATCAACCCACTCCCCCGTGAGCACAATGTGCCAAAGTCCCTCTATCAAAAACCCGAGGATGCTGCCAAAAAAGAACACCCAAAACAAATCTGCAAATCCCAAAAACAAACGTCGCACGAGCGAGTTTTCCTTTTGCATAATTTCTCTCCTTCGTTTGCTTTTTGAGGATAGTATTGCACGATTTTGCACACGTTATGTTTTGATAAAAATTCCGATGAAAGGAGACAGTCAATGAAATATCAGGATATTCTATACACTGCCCATGACGCACACAAGGCGCGCTTTGACCGTCTCTGCCGTGAAGCGGCATCCGCTCCGCGCACAAGTGGAGACGAAGGCATTGGCACGCTCGGTGAAAAACGCATGCACGCCATTATCAAACGCTATCTCGCAGAGGATCACGCCCACCACGAGGTCGGTGTGCTGAATACAGGATACGTTTCGGACGTACGCATTGGAAATGATATTTACGAGGTACAAACGGGCGCGTTTTACCCAATGAAAAAGAAGATCGCGCACTACCTGGAAAACACCGATTGCACCGTTACGGTCGTTCACCCGATTTCGGTGACGAGATGGGTGACATGGGTGGATGCCAAAACGGGAGAGATTACACCGCGCAAAAAGTCGCCCAAGCGCGAGCGCGCCATTCATCTCTTACCCGAGCTTTACTGCCTGCTCCCATACCTTGGCAACGAGCGACTTCGTTTTCGCCTTTTGATGCTTGAGGAAGAGGACTTCCGCACACTTTCAGGTCGCAAGGATAACCGCAAGCGTGGCGCGCGACTCTACGAGCGAATGCCGCTTGCCCTTTTGGGGGAGATCGAATTCTCCTCGCCCAACGATTTTGCGGTCTTTCTTCCTGCCGATCTGCCGTCACCGTTCACCGTCAAAGACTTTTCGCAAAAGACGGGTTTGCGAGGCAGAGATGCCTATTCCGCTGTCCACGTGCTCGAAAAACTCGGACTGCTTACCAAAACCGAACCCATCGGTAGAGCTATGGCGTTTGAAATTTAAGAAGCGTGCGGGGAAACCATTTTCGAAGAAAATTTGTTCCCCCGCGCCCCTTCCAAAAAACTCTCGCACGAGGAAATAAGATAGCCCTCGCTCCGTAATAGAACGAGGGCTAAACTTATTCTTCCGTTTCGGCTTCTTTCTTCAGTTTGCCGACTTGTATTTGATAAGCAATTACGGGAATTAACGTGAGAACGCCTATACTGCCTAAAATAATCAAAGCAAGGGGTGTCTTAAAGGCAAACAGTATTGCCATAAGTGCAAACATTGCAAAGTAGGTAAGCCAAATATTACGCCACTTTTTCATATATCCGATCTTATCGTTTGTTGTGGTATGCAGCTCAAAGGGGTTTCCGTCATTTTCTTTTTCAACGATAAGCAATTCTTTATTGAATGTCGTAGCGTTGGTAGCTATCTTTCCGCTTCCTTCTGCCCACGGTCTAAAACGCACTTTACCGATGGAATAGCTCACATTGATATTTTTGTAGAACACCTTATATCCGCAACCTTCAAGAAATGCTTTATATTCCTGCGAATCCTTTTTCGATTTATCCGCAACAAATTCAACCGCATACTGATATTGTTTGGGGGTACAGCTCTCAAACTCGTAAAGCATTTTGCCAACTCTCACAAGCCGATAACCTTTTTGAGCCATTTTATTTAACCACTTTTCTTGGAAAGTTAAAAAACCGCCAAAATAACGATATTTTTTCACTGTGTTATCCTCCTATAATTTCATCGGCTATACAAGCCAACCTTTGAATACGCTTCAGCTCACGTTCCGCGACGTGCTTACCATTGTCTGTAATAATATATTCCTTTTTTCGTACATCAGAGTCATCGTGAATGGTGATCCACCCTTTTTTATTTAGACTATCCAATGCGCCATATAAAGAACCGGCACCAATCATTAGTCTGCCTTCTGTCTTTTCCTCAACGAACTGCATTATTGCATAGCCGTGTCGAGCTTGATATAAGGCAAGCAGAATAAAGAACGTAACCTCTGTCAAAGCTCCACTTTTTACATTATCTCTCAAATTCAACACCTCACTATTACGGTTACTGTAATAGTATTATATCACTAACCGTAATAGTTGTCAAGAGGATTTCTGCTTTTTTCATAATCAAAGCAATAAATAAACCCTCGTTCCGTAATGGAACGAGGGCATAACTTTTAGAACAGACCTTTATTATATTTGAACTGTGCGTATAAGATAAGAGCCAATCCAATCAGAACACCTACACCTATTACCAATCCACTTGCCGCTATGTTTCCTAACGCTTCTGTAACGGTACCGACAATTATTCCCACGCCGACAATAAGCGTTCCAAGACCGACGAACATACAATATGTCTTTTGATTTTCTTTCGTGACCTTACGGCGATTGTACCAATGGATCGTGCCGATATTTCCGCACATATTGAAGATACCGAGCATCACGCAAATTACACCTAAGCCTAACTGAACCAAGCTCTCTCTCAGAGGTTCAATGAATATGAACCCTAATATAAACAGACCGATCGCGCAACCTGCCGCAAAACCGATGATGACCTTTTTCTGCCCAGCGATGGTTTTGTTCTTCGACACAAGCATTTCTTCGTTGCTTTTGTTTGGAATCAGTTCGTCGATTGTGATGCCGAAGTAATCGGCTAACAGTTTGAGCGATTCGTCATTCGGCAATCCCAAGCCGTTCTCCCATTTTGCAACGGCAGAGCGTGAGATGTGTATATCGGCTGCGAGCTTTGCTTGCGAGATGCCTTTTTCGCTACGCAGTTCTTTTAACTTTTCGGAAAACTCCATAGAAACACCTCCGTTCTTTCTGAACTTATTTTATCATATTTTCGGATAAAAATCTACCCTTTGGAGTGTTACTTTGATGAGTTACGCTGTTACTTTTGTAAAAAACTTTGATAAAAGGGAAAAGGTGGACGACCTAATGGAATGCTGCAAGCCGCCACGAGATTGCAAGCAATCTCTTCGCCCCTACTTGTTTCTATTCAACTTTCTTAGCGGATAGGGTCTTGGAGGTGCCTAGCCGCTCGCGGTAGCCAAAGCGCGTCCTGTGGCGCGCGTCGACTGTCTATCCGTAAACTAACAAATCTATCCGGTTATTATTGTTAGGAAGTTTTTAAGGGGGTATGGGGGAACTTTTTTCAAAAAGTTCCCCCATAAAACCGCGCCCCTTACTGTCTCTTCATTTGTCTTAAATAGACGAATACCGCAAGGACGAGGATGACAAGGGCATAACCGAGAACCCACCAGAGGTGTGGAAAGATGCCTGCATAATCGCCGGCGATAACGGCGCGTTGCATCTCGACGGAGTGAACGAAGGGCAGGGCGTAGGCGATCTTTTTGAAGGCGCCACCCACAAGGTCAAGGTCGAACCAAATACCCGAAAGCCATGCAGAGAGGTTGGTGAGGAGCGCTCCGCAAATGCCGCCCACCTGCTTGTCGTTGAATACACTTCCGCAAAGGAGACCGAGCGCGATATAAAGTAGCGCAACGGGGATGAGAAGAACGAGAGAGAGCAGAATGTTAATGGTAACGTCCAAGCCCAAAATGATGGCAAAGAGGTAGGTCGCAACACCTTCGGCAAGCGCGATGGGGATGAGCGGCAGGGTGTAGCCGAGAATGAAATCCACAGGCGACATGGGCGTGGTGTAAAGGCGGTGCATAAAGCTGCTTTGTCGGTCTTTTGCAATAATGGTGGCAGAGAACAGCGTCATAAAGGCAAGACCGAACACCGCAATGCCGGGCGAGAGGTGCGCGATCTCAAACAAACTCACAGGGATGTTCGCTTGAATAGCACTCAAAAGCAGAAGCAGAACAACGGGGAATCCGAACAGGAAAGAAAGGTTTAAGGGATCGCGCAGGATCTCCTTGAAATTGCGTTTTGCAAAGGTCAACATTCTCATTTGTCAGTCCCCCTTACAATTTGAATAAATGCTTTCTCAATACTGTCCGCGTCCGTCTGTGTCTTGATGGCGTCTGGCGTGTCGCAGACGAGGAGCTTACCATCCTTCATAATGGCGATGCGGTCAGAGAGCGCCTCGGCTTCTTCCATGTAGTGCGTGGTCAGAATGACGGTGATCTTTCCCTTGAGCGCGCGGATGATGTCCCAAAGCTCGCTGCGCGCGATGACGTCAAGACCTAAGGTCGGCTCGTCGAGAAAGAGCACCTTTGGCTCGGAGATGAGCGCCATCGCAATGCTGAGGCGGCGCGCGTATCCGCCCGAAAGCTTGCTCGCCTTTTTGTTCATCACACTCTCAAGTGAGAGCATCGTCGAAAGGGAAGACACCTTTTCGGCGGTCTTTTGCTTGTCAAAACCGTAAATGCCGCAAATTAGCTCAAGGTTTTCGCGCACAGAGAGCCCTGCCGCTACTGCAGTCTCCTGCGGAGAGACACCAATGCACGCCTTGACTGCCGCGGGATTTTGGATGATGCTCTCGCCAAGCACCGTCGCATCCCCACTTGTGGGCGAGGACAGGCAAGAGAGCATTTTAATGGTGGTTGTTTTGCCTGCGCCGTTGACACCGAGCAGAGAAAATAGCTCTCCTTGCTCAATTTCAAGCGAGAGACAGTCCACCGCTTTGACATCTTTATATTGCTTTGTCAAATTTTCAATTTTGATAGCCGTCATAGTTACTCCTTTTCTGTTTAGAAATGTGATATTATTATGATATCACATTCATTTCACTTTGTCAATAGGATCAGAGAAAAAAGATTTCCAAAAAAATATTTAACCAAAAAGTTAAATAACCTATTGACAAACACAAAAAGATGTGCTATACTATAATTAACCAAAAGGTTAAATGACTTGTCGACAATCTTACCAACATCAATTTGGAGGTATTATGAAACAATTTGTTAAGAAGTATTGGAAGACACTCTTGTTCTTCGCCATTGCAGGTCTTGTTGGTGGCTTTTGCACAGGACTTTACGTACTGGATAGCTACCCCGCAGAAATGCAACAAGAGGCACTATCGCAGGGACTGACACCCACTATCATGGCGATTGTAACTGCCATGCAGGCGGCAGGGTATGGCATTGTACTCGGCGTGATCGGTATTCTGCTTGGTAAAAAGACGGGGCTTTGGAAAGACGAAACGCACTTTGCAAAAAAGCCGTTCCTCATCACGCTTGCAATCGCGCTGGTTGGCGGTCTTGCTCTTATTTTGCCCGACCTGTTGTTCTTTGGCAAGTACAATGAGGCAATTATGAATTCTTATGCCGCAAAGCCCACTGTTGTCTATATCATTGGAGCAATCCTCTACGGCGGCGTAATTGAAGAAGTGATGCTCCGCCTGTTTTGGATGTCGCTGATCGCCTTCATCCTTTGGAAGCTGTTTGCAGGAAAAGCAGAAAAACCCACCCTCGCTATTTTGGTTGCATCTAACATCATCGCGGCGCTCTTGTTTGCCGCAGGACATCTGCCTGCAACCTTTATGATGATTGAAAATTCTCCATTGATCATTTTCAGATGCTTCTTACTCAATGGTGGATTTGGCTTGCTCTTTGGCTATCTGTATCGCAAATACGGTCTGCGTTATTCGATGCTCGCGCATGCGGGATGCCACATCGTATCCAAGCTGATTTGGATTTTATTCATTTGATTTTCATACTATAAAAGGAGGAAATACTGTGGGACTTCAAAACACCATAAAAGCGCTATCCGATCCCATTCGCCGCGAGATTTTGGAAATGCTGAAGAGCGGTCGCATGGCGGCAGGGGAGATTTCGGAAAAATTTCCCGTCAGCGGCGCGGCAATTTCCAAGCATCTGTCTGTCTTGCGCGAGGCAGATCTGATAAGAGACACCCGTGAGGGGAAATTTATTTATTACGAATTGAACACTTCCGTGCTGGAAGAGGTAATGCTGTGGTTGAGCGGCTTGAAGGGGGATAAAAATGAGTAAGAGACGTATTGGACTTTCGATTTTGACATCGATTATTATTTTGTTTCCTTTTTTAGCAGGGGTTCTTTTGTGGGATCAACTGTCACCGCAAATTCCAATTCACTGGAATCTTAAAGGAGCAGTTGACGGTATGGTTCCCAAAGCAGTGGCGGTATTCGGGTTTCCTGCCGTTATGCTTGTTCTGCATTGGATATCCACTGGTTTGACCAAAAGGGAATCCGAAGGAAAAAGAACTTTTATCTATTGGTTTATTCCTCTTTTAACGCTGATACTTTCCGGTGTTATGTATTATTTTGCAATTGTTTGATAAGGAGATAAGATATGATTAAAAAGAATTTGAAAATTTTGATTATCACGTCCATTATTATTTTGTTGCCCATGGTGGCGGGACTCGTTTTGTGGAATCGGTTGCCCGAACAAGTGCCTTTTCATTGGAATGCGGCGGGTGAGATTGACGGTTGGGCATCCAAGCCGGTGGCTGTGTTTGTTCCTTCCGCTATGATGCTGGCATTGCAATGGCTGTGTTTGCTTGTTACTTCAGCAGACCCCAAAAAGCAGAACCATCCCGAAAAGGTGATGCATCTTGTGCTTTGGTTGATCCCACTGCTCACGGTTTTCATTTCGGCTCTCATGTATGCTACTGCATTGGGCGGAAGTGTGCGCGTTGAGGTACTGATGCCCATCCTTCTTGGAGTGGTATTCATCGCCATTGGCAATTATCTGCCCAAGTGCAAGCAAAACTATACCATTGGCATCAAGATCCCGTGGACGCTTGCAAGCGAGGAGAACTGGAACCGCACGCACCGACTCGCCGGTTGGGTATGGGTTGGCGGCGGCATTGTGATGATGCTGTCGGGATTTTTCGGCATCTTTTGGCTTACTTTTTTGCCTGTCGCCATTATGGTTTTGGTGCCACTTGTCTATTCCTATATTCTGCACAAAAAGGGCGTATAGAAAAGCAAAAGCATCCCTCGCTCCACATAGGGCGAGGGATGCTAATGTTATCTGTCTTGCAAAGCCACGTAATCGACTTCTTCTTTTACACTGATGTATGCAGGACGAATGATCTTGCCTGCGTTTTGAATCTCCTCTAGACGATGTGCACTCCAACCTGCAATTCTTGCAACTGCAAAAATAGGGGTGAAAAGCTCATAGGGGAGTCCCAACATTTTGTAGACCATACCCGAATAAAAGTCAACATTTGCGCTGACGCCCTTATACATTTTGCGCTTTTCGGCAATGACCTCGGGTGCCATTTTTTCCACCGTTTTGTAAAGTTCAAATTCATCGTGCAATCCTTTTTCTACCGACAGTTGCTCAGCGTAACCGCGCAGAATGTCTGCTCTCGGGTCAGATAGCGAATAGACCGCGTGCCCCATACCGTAGATAAGCCCTGCCTTGTCGAACGCTTGTTTGTCAAGCAATCTGACAAGATAATCTCTGATAGCATCCTTGTTTTTGGTATCTATGCTCGCCCTCATATCGTCAAACATTTGCATTACCTTAATGTTTGCACCGCCGTGACGCGGACCTTTGAGCGAACCGAGGGCTGCAGAGATTGCGGAATAGGAATCGGTTCCGGAGGATGTGACAACGTGCGTTGTAAAGGTAGAGTTGTTTCCACCACCGTGCTCTGCGTGCAGAACAAGTGCAAGGTCGAGCAACTCTGCCTCAAGAGGGGTATACCGTCCGTCCTCGCGCAGGATGTAAAGAAGATTTTCCGCAGTGTTCAGTTCTTGCCTAGGGTAGTGAATAAACAGACTTTGCCCGTTGTGATAATGCTGAAAGGATTGATAACCGTAAACCGCCAAAAGAGGAAATTCCGCTATCAGCTGTAAGCATTGGCGGAGAACGTTTGTGGTGGATATGTCATCGGGGTTTTCATCATAGGCGTACAGAGCCAGGACGCTTCTTGAAAGAACGTTCATCATATCCTTGCCGGGAGCTTTGAGAATCATATCACGTACGAAGGAAGGGGGGAGAGAACGGTAAGAAGAAAGCTGCTCACAGAATTTTTTGAGTTCCGCTTCGGTTGGCAGCTTGGAAAACAGCAACAAATAAACGGTTTCTTCAAACCCGGGTCGACAGTCGGAGACAAAGCCATTGACAATATTTCGTATATTGATCCCTCTATAATAGAGTTCACCCTTGCAGGGAATGTCATTTCCCATAGCATCTTTTCCCTTGGCTTTAATGCGAGAAATCTCGGTAAGTCCCGCAACAACGCCGTCGCCATTGAGATCGCGCAAGCCACGTTTTACATCGTGTTGTACGTACATCTCAGGGATGATGTGATTGCTTTTTTCCGAAAGGGCGGCGAGTTCTTTTATGTATGGTGTAATTTCTGAATAATTCATAAAGTCCTCCTTTCTCGTTTTATAAATACTATCATTTATATTATACCACGTAACCCCGCGTTTTTCAAGTCCGTTTTGTAAACAATGCTTTTCAACAGCAAAAAGCGGCTACCTCACCAATCAGAGGCAGCCGTTATTTACTTTCCGCTTTTGGGTTGATAACGAATTTCATTTACGGAATACACGGTTACAAATGCTTTGGGGTCTGTTTTGCGAACGAATTCCATCAATTTGCGGTATTCATTTTTATCCACAATGGTAACCACTTCTTTTCTGGGATCGTTGTGATAAGCACCTATGCCGTCATAAAGAGTGGCACCGCTGTGTAGGTTGTGTAGAATGAATGCCACAATTTCATCAAGTTTGGGGGAAATGATGCAAACGCGGCGTTTGATGTTGAGGCCAAAGATGAAATAGTCCACAACAAGACCGCAAAAATAGGTTGCAAGAACACTGAGAACCACGGTTTTGGTGTCATAGCAAAATACCGCCGAAAGAGCGACGGCAATACCCGAGAGCGCGCCTGCTTTGCCAAATTCTATTCTCAAATACTTATGAAGAATTTTCGCAACGATATCAAGCCCGCCCGACGAAGCGTTGCAAGAAAACAGGATAGCCATCGATATTGCCACAAGCAGAATATAGCAAAGAACGTCGAGCAAAGGGTCATCGGTCAGAGATTGAAATTTTGGAAAGATCCATTCAAATACACCCACAAATGCGGGAATCATAATGGATGTATACACCGTTTTTGCTCCAAACTCCGAGCCTACGAGCATAAATCCAACAATCAGCAACAGCACGTTGATGGTAAGATTGATAATGGATATTGGCAACGGAATAAAGTTTTCCAATACCATTGCCAATGCGGAGATGCTACCAACTGCCACGTTGCTTGGCAACATAAAGAAGAACACAGCCGCGGCGACGCCAAGCGCACCAAGGGTTATGATGATAAATTCTTTGAAATCACGAAACACCTTCGGTTTTTTCACAAAAGTCACCTCTTTTTAATCACTTCTTGAGCATTTTTCAGCGTCAATCGCAAGCACGAGCATCAGGATGCAGGTGGCGTGGTTGGGGTCGCGTACGTCGATCGTGTAGGTGTCCGTCCAATTAAAAAGTTCCTTGTTGACGTATGCGATGCATTGACCGCCGGCATCAAGGATGCGGTAGTCCCATTCAAACCAGTCGCCCTCTACCTGCCAGCCGTTGCAATCAATGACGAAACGAGGGTGGAAAAAGCTGAGTTCCTTGCGAATGGAGCCCACGTAGCGGTCCCCGAGGTGCATTTCAAACTGCGGTAGCCAAGTCAGTACGCGCTCTTTAACGCAGCCGACCTCGCGACCGTGTGCGTCATAGATACGCAACAGATGTCCCCACGCGAGCTGTCCGCGCACGGTGTAAAGGACATTGCCTGCTTCGTCGTAAATATCGTAGCTGTCAAACCACGAGAACATACGTTGCTTAAATAAGAGTTTCATAGTGTCTCCTTTATGTTAATACGCTGTGGAAATCAGCACTGTTCCATTACCCGAGAGGGGAATATCCCCAAGGCATGCGGGGAGCAAAACACTGTCGCCGCGTTGGAAGTGATAGAGGATACCATCACATTCAATCACACCTTCACCCTCAATGCAGAGCAGGTGTCGCAAATATCCGTTTTGTGTGAGCGTGTACGCGTTTTGAGAAAGGGCAAGCTTTTTCACGCGGAAATAGTCGCAGTCGGCAAGCACCGCTTCACGCGATGCGGGAAGTCCGCGAGAGTAGCGAATGGCATCGATCTCGTCTGCATCAAAGGGACGAATGACGTCGCACGCTTTTTGGATGTGTAACTCGCGCAAGGAGCCGTCGGCCCCACGGCGGTCGTAGTCGTAAACACGATAGGTCAGGTCGCAATTTTGTTGAATTTCGGCAATCAAAATTCCCTTGCCAATGGCGTGGGGCAGGCCTGCGGGGATGAAGTGTGTCTCTCCTGCGTGCACCTTTTGTGTTTTGAGGACGGACATCAATTCTCCTTTTTTCAAAGCGGTACAAAAAGCGGCGTTGTCGATGCCATCCGCAAGACCGCAAATGATCTCGGCATTCTCGTCGGCATCCACAATGTACCACATCTCTGTTTTGCCGCGGTCGTTCTCCACGCGTGCGGCATAATCATCGTTGGGATGCACCTGAACCGAAAGACGGTCGTCGGCATCGATCAGCTTGACAAGCAAGGGGAACTCATTGTTGGTCAAAGAGGATTTGCCCATCAAATCGTCAGGATGGTCGCGCAAAAGCTCACCAACGGTTATGCCTGCAAGCGTGCCGTTTTGCACCACGCTCATTTCTTTTTGGCGCACCGTTAGCTCCCAGCTTTCGCCAACAGCCCCACCATCGGGGGCGCATTTATTCCATTCGCGGGGCAAGCGTGTGCCCCCCCAAATGGGCGATTTTGTTACGCCCGATAGAAAAAGAGGGTAGAGATTGTTCATTGGTTTCCCTTATTTCAAAATCAAAGTTTTTTCAGTTTGGCATAAGTTGCCATCAGCTTTTTCGTGCCAACGGTATCAAACATCACTTCATAAAGTGTGTCAGCACCCATCGATTTGACCGAGAGAATTTCCCCCTCGCCAAAGTTCATATGCTTGACGCGGTCGCCCGGAGCAAAGACCGCGCGCGAGGTGCTTGCGGCAGGACGCACAGGGGTTGCGGACTTACCAAAAGAGGGTGTTTGAGGCGTACGTGTCGCGTTTTCGCTGTAATACGTACGCTTTTGTTGCACGGGAGCGTTATAGTTGTTTCCATATGAACCGTATTGACCGTAAGTATATTCGCCATAGCGGTTTTGTCCAACACGCACGGCGTTTGCTTGTCCCTCATCAAGTTTTTCAATGAGCGACTCGGGAATTTCGCTGACAAAGCGCGAGACGGGATTGTACATCGTTTGCCCATAAAGCAGGCGACTGCGTGTATGCAAAATGCAGAGCTCTTTTTTTGCGCGTGTAATGGCAACGTACGCCAAGCGACGTTCTTCTTCCATTTCGGTCTGCCCCTCGGTGATGGTCTGCATACCGGGGAAGAGCCCTTCTTCCATACCGGGCAAAAAGACCACGGGGAACTCCAAGCCCTTGGCACTATGTACCGTCATCATCACAACGGCATCTGCGGTCTCGTCATAGCGGTCAACGTCGGCCACGAGAGCGGTCTCCTCCAAAAATCCGGTGAGCGAGGGCTCGTCGTTGTCTTGCATATATTCGAGAATGCCCGACTTGAACTCATCAAGGTTTTCAAGACGTTCTGCTTCTTCGGGCCCTGCGGCTACAAGCATTTGACGGTAGCCGGTTTTCTCAAGCATAATATCAAAGAGGGCGTCAAGAGGGGTACTTTGCGAAAGACGGGTAAGGTCATTGATAATCTGCGCAAAGTTCAAAAGCGTTGCAGAACTGTTTTTGAGTGCCATAAAGGAGTCGGCGCGCTCAAGCACCGAGAACTGACTGCACTCTTGCTCGGCGGCAATGAGGGCTACTGTTTCAAGCGTTTTTGCACCAATCTTGCGGCGCGGTTCGTTGATGATTCGATTCAAGCGCGTGTTATCATCGTGGTTGCTGATGAGTTGCAAATATGCCACAACGTCGCGGATCTCCTTGCGGTCGGTAAAGCGCGTACCACCGAGAACGCGATAGGGAACAGCCGCGCGAGCAAATGCCTTTTCGATGCTTTGCGATTGTGCGTTCGTGCGATACAGGATGGCAAAATCGCGATAGGTTGCTTCTTTTTTAGCAACTGCGCGCGAAACGGCATCCACTAAGTAACGCGCTTCCATATTTTGGTCGTCGCAGAGCTTGAGGCGAATCTTCGCGCCCGTACTCGAGGATGTTCAAAGCGTTTTGCCCTTTCGCCCGCGATTGTTGGAGATAACGGCATTTGCCGCATCCAAAATGTTACCCGTCGAGCGATAATTTTGCTCGAGCTTGATGATTTTAGCATCGGGGAAGGTTTTATCAAATGTGAGAATGTTCTCAATGGTCGCTCCGCGGAAGCGGTAAATGCTCTGGTCGTCGTCACCGACTACCATCAAATTGCGCGTGGTGGGATTGGTCAAAAGGACCGTCAGTTGCATTTGCGCTATGTTGGTATCTTGGAACTCGTCCACGCATACGTAGCGGAAGCGACGCTGATATGCCTCGCAGATTTCGGGATGATGGCGCAATAGCAAGTCGGATCGTAGCCATGTCGTTCTGTG
>JAZSFM010000022.1:0-8103 GCA_045532215.1 Eubacteriales bacterium
GCTGATTGGCTACCCCTCGGGGCTTTTCTTTGATATTATATTTATTCTATACCAACCGTTCCGTCGGTGCAAACAATCTCCTTTGTTTTTGAGTTTGAAATCCAAAAATCTCCCAACTGTATGCTCGCCCATTTTTTAACCGTTCCGCCATAGGTGATTGTTTCAACAGCATCACAAGAATAAAATGCCCAATCACCAATACTCCTCAATCCTTTGGAAAGTCTTACAGTCTTAAGCGCATCACAATATTCAAAAGCATTGTCTTCAATTTTCAAAACCGTATCGGGCAAAACAACGCTTTCGAGAATTGTGCATCTTTTGAAGGCATACTCCTCAATAAAGCGCAAGCCCTTGGGGAAAACAACCTCTTTGAGAAAAACTCTATCCTTGAAAGAACCTTTCATAATACATACCGTTCCCTCGCGTATGTTGGCATATTCTATTGCCAGATCGCTATCGACAACCCAAGTATCAATGTAATGGACACCATCTACAACCTCAACCAGATTATCACAGCCCCAAAAAGCAGTTTCGTCAATTTTTGTAACCGATGCGGGAATATCGATGCTTGTCAGCGAGATGCAATCGTCAAACGCGCCTGCCGGAATGGTGGTGATTTTGTTGGATAGCACAACGGTAGTAAGCGAAGTACAACCCGCAAATGCGTTAGAACTCATGGAACCGATATTGTTTGTCATAATCACAGTTGTGAGCGATGTGCATCCCACAAAAGCGTCGCTTACCGATGTAACGGTATCGGGGTAAACAACCTCTTTTAGCTTTTTGCAATAAGAAAACGCATCGTGGCGAATTTCGGTGATGCCCTCGCTCAAATAGACTTCCTCAAGCGCGCTTGCATAGTAAAATGCCTTCTCCTCGATGGTTTTCACCGAACCGGGAATGGTGACCGAACGAATGGTTTTGTTACTTTGAAATGCCTTTGCCGAAATTGCGATAACCGGCCATCCGTCCACCTCTTCGGGAATAACAAGATCCACATCCGTGCAAGAACCAATGCCGAGAACAGACAATGCCGATTCACCCGACGGCAGCCTAATGCCGCCGTAACTCAATCCCTCGGAGTATTCCTTCTCGGAAGGGTCTTGTGGATTGGGATCGGTCGCAGGCGTTGTAGCTTCCGGGGTTGTTACCTCGGGCGTGGTTGTATTCGGAGTGGTAATTTCCGGAGTAGTTGCTTCGGGAGTTGTTGTATTGGGCGTTGTTGCTTGGGGAGTTGTTTGCTCGGATTTGGTAGCATCAGGCGTTGTTTGGGTGGGTATCTCATTCCATAATTTGTGGCACGACGCAAACAGCAATACCACCGCAATCATCAAGCAGAGCACCCTTGTCATCCTCAAAGTTTTCTTCATTTTTCTTTTTCCTTTCCATTATTCAAATCGGATTTTATATCCTCTATATTTCATAAACGGAAAACAACACGTGCACATCACTCAATTATCAAAAAATTTAACAAAACAGATATACACAGTATAGCACACCGCACAAGCAATGTCAACAACTCTTTCGGCAGAGTCACAAACGCCAATAAAGCATCTTTTTGTTTTTCTTGACATTCTTTTGTTTTTTTGATATGATAATAGTAGAAAAAATTTTAGAAAAAAGTGTAACCTTTGGCACAAAAGGGCGAGATATATAGTGAAGCCCGAAAAAAACAGGAGAATTTTTATGGAGGACTACAAAATCGTTGATCTTTACTGGGAACGAAAAGAGAAGGCGATTGCCGAAACCGAGAAAAAATACGGCAAGATGCTGCATTCTCTTTCCTATTCCCTGCTTTCCTCTCACGAGGATGCGGAAGAATGTGTCAACGACACCTATCTTGGTGCTTGGAACGCGATGCCCGATGCACGACCGATGTATTTGGGGCCATTTCTTTCCAAAATCACGCGGCGGCTCTCAATTAGCCGTTGGCGGCGTGAGCACCGAGAAAAACGCGGTGGTGTTGAGGGTGTGATAGAGGAGTTGACCGAGTGTATTCCCGACGAAAACACACCTGCAGGGGAATATGAGCGCGGTCTTTTGCGCGATGAGCTGAATGCGTTTTTGCGCACCCTCACCGAGGAAAAACGTGCCATATTTGTGCGTCGCTACTTTTACGCACAACCCTTGAATGTGATTGCCAAGGGAGTGGGCATCAGCGAAGCAAATGTAAAGATCACGCTGCATCGCTTGCGAGAGCAACTAAAACTCAGATTGGAGGCGTGTGACTTGTTATGAACAACAACAAAATAAAAAAAGCCGCATTCCTTCTCGATGAGATCGGCAACGTCAGTGACGTCTATCTGCAAGAGGCGCTTACCTATCGCAAGCGGAAAGCAAATGCCCGTTCGTGGATTGCAGCAGTGGCTTGCATTCTTGTGGTGGTGCTTGTGGGCGGCGGACTGTTGAGCTCCCCCTTATTTGGTAACATACTGGGTGGCGGATTCAACAAAGCGGAAAGCCCCGAGGCGGGGAAACCCGAAACAGAAAAGCCCGCAACGAATCCCTCCGAGACAGCAAAACCGACCGTGGCGCTTGACAGTTACTTGAGTGAAAACCGTGCAACGCTGAATTGCACCTCTCTCTCGGCAGATGAAGTCACCTATTTCGGTGCAACCTATCTGCTTTTGCAATATGAGGGCGATGAAACGCTCTGGCGAAGTCGTAATTTGACCGAGGGCGAAGTCAATCGCATTTTCACCTTGATGGGTAACGGAAACGATGCCGGTGCAAGCTCCCCCGAGCTTTTCTGCCGCGTGTGGTTGGTTTGCGAGGACGGTACAGTTCTCTCGCCCTATCTCGAAAACACCGACGGTAACAAGGGGTTCGCAATGCTCTTTGACTATGAAGCAGAAATTCTCCCCTCCTCCTCTCTCATCTCCTGTATTTCGGATATTTTGAACTAACACAACCGAAAGGAAGGTAGCGTGAAAGTTTCGCAATCAAAAAAACAAAACGCACCTCTTTCACGCACAAAATTCCCTAAAAATGGGGCTCAACCCATTTTTGTCGCAAGCGACACGGGAATTTTACCATTATTTTTTGTGCTGCCGTACAGCGGCAGAAAGGAGATTTTTATGAAACGCAAGCTTTATTCAATTCTATCCTTTTTACTCATTACTGTTCTGCTCTTCTCCGTTGCATCCTGCGCCGCAGCCAAGGATGCTAATAACGCCGCCCCCGCGCCCGAAGGCAGTGAAAATCTCGCACCGGACGACAACAATGTCACTAACAATAACAACAATACTAACAACGATAACAACAACGATAACAACAATGATAGCAACAACAGTGGGAACAAAGAAAACGCGGATGAAACGCTTCCCGAAATGTCTCCTGTTTTGCCTTGGCCCGAGGGTGGTGAAGCAATGATGCCCGACGCCGGCATACCAAGCGAGCCCACGGTCCCCGGAGACCCCGGAGAGCCAAGTGATCCCGGAAACAACGACTATCCCGACAAATTTATGGAAAATCCTTTTGTCAACACCGAGGAGAACAATGTTTCTACTCTCTCGGCAGACGTAGACACGGCTTCCTATACCTATTTCCGCAAGCTTGTCAACAGCGGATATGATTGGGGTGAGTTGATGCGTTATGCCGCATCCTCTCTGCGCACCGAAGAATTTCTCAATTATTTCAAATACACCGCAAATCAACCCGGCAACGGCGAGTTGTTCTCGGTCAATTCTTCCATCTATCCATGCCCTTGGAACACAAACAGCGTACTGTTTTCGATGACTTTGCAAGCGGCAGACGCCATTCCCGCCGAGGGTAACAATCTCGTATTTTTGATTGACGTGTCGGGTTCTATGATGTCGCGCGACAAATTGCCTCTGCTCAAAACCGCATTCTCCTACTTGACCGACCAACTCAACGAAAATGACATCATTTCCATTGTCACCTACTCGGGCAAGGAAGCCGTTGTTCTTGACGGTTGCTCGGGTAACAAGAAAGAAACCATTTTGAGCGCCATTAATTCTCTCAACGCAAGCGGCTCGACAAACGGCGAGGCGGGCTTGCAAAAAGCATACGAGTTAGCAGAAAAGCACATGATTGAGGGCGGCAACAACCGCATTATTATGGCATCGGATGGGGATTTGAATGTAGGTATCTCCACACAAGAGGAACTCAAAAATTTCATCACCGAAAAGCGCGATGCCGGCATTTTCCTCTCGGTTCTCGGTTTTGGCACAGGTAACTACCGCGATGCCAAAATGGAGACCCTTGCCGACAACGGCAATGGCGTTTATCTCTACGTGGACGGTGAATCCGAGGCAGAAAAGATTTTCTCTACCGATCTTCTTGCCAACCTTTACACAGTCGCAAAGGACGTCAAAATGCAAATCACCTTTGATAAGACCTATGTTTCCTCTTTCCGCCTCATTGGATATGAGAACCGCACTTTGAATGAGGAAGACTTCACCGATGACACCAAAGACGCAGGCGAAGTCGGTGCTGGACACCAAATAACCGTTTGTTATGAACTCTGCTTGACCGAGGCGGCTATGACCGAGGACGCTATGTGGTTGGATTTTGCCGTCAACTATAAGCTCCCCAACGAAAGCACCTCTGTTATCCCCAACCTTTACAATATCGGCTATGGCGATTACACCGCTACCCCCGATGCTGACCGCGCTTTTATGATAGCCGTAATTGAAACCTGTATGCTGTTGCACGAAAGTCAATATCTGCCCACGGACTTTGACCTTGGCGACATCCTCGAACAACTCAACGCGCTCGACCTTTCCGACTATCCCGAGCGTGCGGAATTCCGCGACCTGCTCACAAAGCTGAACACGAAATAAGAATTTGTGAGGTGTATTATGAAAAAGAACAGAGTTTTCTCTTTTGCTCTTGCAATCCTGCTTATTTTTCCTCTCCTGTGCTTCACAGCTTGCGAACTGAATTTTGGCGCAAAGCCAAATAACGAATCGCAAACCAATCCCAACTCGCAGGTTCGTTCGGCACAATTTGTGGCACGTGTGAAGGAAATTCACGAAAAGCAACTGTTTGTTGAGGTTATACAATCAGGAACATCTAACCTTGGCGAGAACTCCCCCGTCTACGTTTCCACCAATTTTGAGGGTTACACCACCGTTGCCGTTGGCGACTATATCATCGTCGTATATGACACTATGGTGCAGGAAATTTATCCCCCGATTGTTCCCAACGTGTTCTCAATTACTAAATGCGATGCCAACGGAAACCCATTGAAATGATTGCAAAATTGCTGATATTTTTGGAGGTTTGATTATGAAAAATAAAATGTTCCGTATTCTTCTCGTTGTTCTTTCTCTTTTGACCGTTCTCTCTTTTGCATCCTGTGCAAAAGCCAATGAAAGCATGGGCAACGGCTTTGACGTAGATTCCAGATACCCGACTGCCGAAGCCCCCGAAATCGGCATGACAAACGACAAGTTGAACTCAACCACTCCTCCTGCGGATATTGTTGAGAGAAAGATTATTAAAACCTATGATCTCAACGCCGAAACAAAGGAATTCGATGCAACCGTGCAAAGTCTGGATGCGCTTGTGGCAGAATACGGCGGTTACGTGGAGAGCAACTCTATCTCCAATCGCAATTACAACTCCAAAATGGCGCGTTATGCGTCCTACAAGTTCCGTATTCCTGCCGAAAATGCAGATGCGTTTGTGGGTTCCATCGGCAACACCCTCAACGTGACGCGCAGCAACTCCTACGTTGATGATATCAGCGAGAGCTACTACTCGATTGAGGCAACGCTGAAAGAATTGCAAACCGAGCGCGATTCCCTTTTGAATATGATGGCATCTCTTGATAACCAAAAGGATTACAACTTTTGGCTCACCATTCAAACGCGTCTTTCCGAAGTTCGTCAGCAAATTGCACGCTATCAAGCACAACTGAACAACTACGATAGCCGCGTAGAGTATTCTACCGTGAGTCTCTCCATCAACGAGGTTGTTGAATACACCCCTGCCGAGGAAGAATCTTTCGGCAAACGACTCGCTAACGCGTTTACCGACGGTTGGAACGATTTTTGTGAATTTATCGTAGATTTTGCCATTTGGTTTGCAGCAGCACTTCCGTTCTTGATTCTCTTTGCTGTTGTTCTTGTTCCCGTTATCCTCATCATCCGCCGCGCAAGAGCGAAGCGAAAGGCAAAAAAGCTTGCTGCCAAGAGTGAGATGATATGAAAAAAGCGATTGTAATCATATGCATATTGATAGCATTGGTGCTTTTGATCCCTTTGCCCGCAAGACTAAAAGACGGCGGCACGGTACACTACAACTCAATTCTTTATGATGTTTACGATGTGCATAGAATAAAACCTGTTGAAAATCCTTTGGCTGACGGAACCTTTGAAACGGAATATCTCGAAGGTATCATAATTGAGATATTCGGAGTTGAAATTTTCAACAATGTGAAATGATTTTCACACCCCCACGGTTGTGTGCCGTGGGGGTGTGTTTGTTTTGCAAAAATTTTATGTTGCGGGACGTCGAGGACGTCGTCCCCTACAAAAAATCAGAAGTATCACGCGTTTTTTCTCTGCTAAAAACGCAAGAATACTCACGCGAACGATGTAAAACAACTTTCGTAGGGGGCGACGTCCTCGACGCCCCGCGATTAACAAATTCAATCCAAACAAAACCGCTGTCTGTCATCCTGAGCGAAGTCAAACTTTTGCGGGTTGAGCGTAAGCGAACAAGCAAAAGCGCGAGGCAGAGCCGACGCGGGATCTCGTTTGAAATATCGGTGGCTTTCCATAGAAAATGTTACATCCCTGTGGCAAGCCACCAAAACTCGTTTAGAGATCCCTGCGGCGCATCAGCGCCTTGCTTTCACCTCGTTCTTCACTCGGTGAAAGTTCGGCTCCGCTCAGGATGACAGGTTGATTGTTTGTTTTCATTGGCTCCATAGTGAAGTTATCTCATTTTTGCTATCCGTTTCTCCTCTTTCCAACATCTTTTTGACCAAAACGGTGATATTTTTCGCATATTTTTTGAAAAAGCTCTTTACTTTTTTCGCGTTTTGTGTTATGATATGGGGTGAGATAGAATTTATCATCTTTTATTTAATATTTTATTAGGAGGATTTGATTCCAATGGCTATTGAAAGAAGAAAAATTTCAATGGACGGTAACACCGCCGCCGCGCACGTATCCTACGCGTTTACGGAGGTTGCCGCAATTTACCCGATTACTCCTTCCTCTCCCATGGCAGAAGTAACCGACACCTGGGCCGCTACCGATAAGAACATTTTCGGTGAGCCCGCAAGAAACATCTTCGGTGACACTGTTAAGATGATGGAGATGCAATCTGAGGCAGGTGCCGCAGGTGCCGTTCACGGTTCTTTGGCAGCAGGTGCTCTTACCACCACCTACACCGCTTCTCAGGGTCTGCTTCTGATGATCCCCAACATGTACAAGATCGCAGGCGAACTTCTGCCCAGCGTCTTCCATGTAAGCGCACGTGCAATCGCTGGCCACGCACTGTCCATCTTCGGTGATCACTCCGACGTTATGGCCTGCCGTCAGACCGGTTTCGCGATGCTCGCCTCCGGCTCCGTTCAGGAAGCTGAGGATATGGCGCTCGTCGCTCATCTGGCGACCCTGAAGAGCTCCGTGCCGTTCCTGCACTTCTTCGACGGCTTCCGTACCTCTCACGAGATCCAGAAGATCGACGAGATCTCCTACGAAGACATCGCCAAGCTGATGCCGTGGGATAAGGTTGCCGAGTTCCGCGCCCGCGCGCTGAATCCGGAGCATCCGCACCTGGGCGGCACCGCTCAGAACCCGGATATCTCCTTCCAGGGCCGTGAGGCTGCCAACAAGTACTACCTGGCCACCCCGGCGATCGTCGAGGAAGTCATGGAGCAGGTTGGCGAGCTGACTGGCCGCAAGCACAAGCCGTTTGACTACGTTGGCGCTCCGGATGCGGAGTATGTCATCGTCGCCATGGGCTCCGGCTGCGACGTTGCCAACGAGGCTATCAACAAGATGGTCGCGATGGGCGAGAAGGTCGGCCTCGTTGCTGTCCACCTCTATCGTCCGTTCTCTACCGAGATGTTCGTCAATGCGATCCCGGCGACCTGCAAGAAGATCGCGGTTCTCGATCGCA
>JAZSFM010000105.1:0-17795 GCA_045532215.1 Eubacteriales bacterium
GTGAGATTGTCTTCCTAAGACCGATTGGCCTCCGACTTGAATTCGCCCGTCATGCTCTCCACTGCACTGCCACCGTTGCTTTGGAAGGTAATGGTAAAGTCCCCCTCGGGACGTGCAGGCACACGCCAAATCGTACGCATAATACTGGTATTGATATCCCCTCTGGATGCCTTTTGATAGTAAACGGTTACAATGGCACCGTCGGAACGTTCTACCGAACAAGCATATCCCATATCACCCTCAAAAGCACTTGTGCTCACAATGATCTCCCGGCTCCAAGTCTGTCCGTTATCATAGCTGAGTCTTGCCCTCACTCCATAAGGGTCTGCGCGATAACCGTATGTTAAAATCAGCGTACCATCGCTCTGCCGCATCAGATGCGGAGGCGTATTTGCCGCCGTACAGATTTTGCGAAATTCCGTAAAGGTGTCGCTTCCCTTTGCCAGCTCACATTGATAAATTCCCTTATCGGTACGCAGCATAACAATAAGTGTACCATCATCGGTATAGATTGCGTGTGGCTCTTCAAAAACATATTGTATTTTCGTCTTGTGGTCGGCAATAATCTTGACCGGTGACCAATGAATACCGTCGCTACTGGTCGCCATACCAATTTCGATAAAATTCTTGGTATTCTTGTCGTATCCATAGTATCCAATGTATGCCAAATCTCCCTCGGGTGTTTCAATCATTCCGTGGGGGGAGAAAATTGGGAAATTGTAAACCTCACTCCAGGTTTTCCCGCCATCCTCACTAATAACGTAGTTACCGCCAAGTACCTTGGCTTCTTCCTCATCGGAAATAGCCGCACAGTGCTCAGCCCACGCAGGCATACTTGAATAATAATTTTTGGTGTGGGTAAACCAAGAAACAATGATCTTGCCCTTCCAATAGATCACGCCTGCATCACGGTCGTCAAGAACGGTATCCACGATGACAAAGGGCTCACTCCAGGTCAAGCCACCATCCTCGGATATCCAGCCGACGACTTTGCCAAAAGGATCGACGTGTGCGGCGCGGAAACCGGAGGAAACGGCAATCATTCGATCTCCATCCAACTTGGTAATGGAGGGCCAACCGAAATAACCGCGGCTGGTGGTATTTTTGTAGATTGCCCCTTCTACTACCTGTTCGGCAACGAAGTCAAGCACTTGCGGGGTAAAACTGAAATTGGAATAATAGAGTTCAACACTCTTCGAAAGCCAAACATAAAAATCAAAGGAAAGCGTTTGGCTGACGTCTATCTCGATGGTATAAATCTCTCCCTCGGAAAGAATAACATAGGGCATTTCGCTCCCGTTGACGGGAGCAATTTCTGCTCCTTGAGAATCCTTAACAGATAAGAAAGCCGCCCCTCGATTGATTTGCAGTTGCATATTTTTATCGGTTGCTTCTTTAACAAACACGCAAAAGCGCATAGAGGAATAGTTTCCATTTGTTAAAAAGGTTATCGCACTGTTTTGCGTACTGACGCCGGCATCCTTTGTGTAGCGATAAGCGTATGTAAAATCTGTTTCTTCGGGCGCTTCCGAGACAAATTCCAACTTGGATGCCTTGTTCTGATGCTGAATAATCTTATTCAAATTCATTTCGATCTCAGCTATTTCATCGATCACATCCATCATAAAGCTGACGTATGCATTATCGGAATACAGTTTGATGGAAAGGCGCTCTCCCACGCGATCCACATAATAGGAGTTATAGAATGTGATCTTGTCTTTTTCAATCTTATAGTGTGCGGGATCGATCTTTCCGTTTGCATCCTCCAGCCAGGGGTTCTCAACACCGTCAAGCGTTGCCAAAAAAGATGTGTTAGGTGCTGTGTTGACGACATAACCGTCGCTAACCGAGATTTCCACGTCGTTTGTCACAGTGTAAAAAATTCTCGCCGTAAAGACCTGTCCGGCCGTATCGGTAGCGGTATAATACATTGTATAATAGTTTCCGCGCTTGTTATCATAAGGAGTGCTTTTCGTTTCATCAAAGGTAAACGCCAATGCGTTTCCAAAACTGTCTGTAATGGAGATGTTACTCATAAATCCGTTCGAAGCGACAGCTTGCGAATAGGTCATTTTAACCGTTTCGTTCACGATCTTTTCCCCACAGCTCGTAATGCTAATCGCACCATAAACATAGACATTGACCGTGTGCGTGTTCTTTTCCCACGAGCAAATCAACTCGTACTTCCCGGGCGTGTTGAGATCTGCCGAGCCATCAATTTGCAAGGATGTGTCGGCAGAAACGCCAAGCTGCGCGCGAAGAGCTTGCTCTAATCCATCCGCGTCAAGATTACCTGCAGCGTAATGCAGTGCCAACGGTGAGGGAGACACGTTCTCATCCCCTCCTTTACAAGCAACGATTCCCACGCACAGCAGCACCGCAACGAAAAGCATTGCTGCAATTTGAATTCTTTTCATAATTTTTCTCCTTTTTGTTGGCAAAAAATAAAAGCATCTTCATTATATCAAATTTTCCTTGAAAGCGCAATAGACCATTTAGACAAGTTCTCTGGGAAAATGTCCAAGAAGGAAAGGCAAAATACAGATCGGGTACCGCAGGATAGTCTGCGGTACCCGAAGGTTTTTATTAAAATGTGTTTGGTCCTCAAGATGCAATCCACTTTGCATAAAGTGTCAGATCTTTAGAGAAAGTAGTGAAAGTAAACGGAATAGAACAAGCGGAATCAAGATACCAGCCGCCAAAGGCGTGTCCTGCAAGGGTGGGATCCTGCGGTGCTGTGATCGTTTCACCAACCTGACCGCTGATTGATTCAATCTTACTGCCATCACCGGTATAGAAAGTAATGGTCTTCTCCCCGACAGGAGCTTCAGGCAAACTCCAAACAGCCTGATAGATGGATGCCTTTGATTCGCCGGAGGTTCTTTGATAGTAAACAGTCAAAAGCTTACCGTCGGGAAGTTCAACCGTAGAGGTGTACCCCCAGTCGGAAGAATTATCAACCGGCTTGAGACCGTAGGTCAGGATGACCTCACGTGTCCATGTCAAGCCGCCGTCGTAGCTCAAACGTGCACGAATACCCAAGGTGGTATCCTTGTTTCTCTCAGTGTACGATATCGTGTTACCATTAACATCCTTATACAGACCACGGTAGCCATAAGTCATAATCATAACTCCGCTGCTGTGTTGAATCATATGCGCGGGGGTTTCTTGCACGCGAGCAATCAGGTGCCAATCGCTAAACTTGGTTTCACCGGGTTGCAGCTCACATTGGTAGAGTCCCTTATTAGAGCGCATAACAACGATAAGAACACCGTCATCATTGTAGATGCCGTAGGGCTCTTGGAAGTCCCAACCGGTCGTTTCGTTTTGCTCTTTATCAGTTGCAATTACGATAGCATCCGACCAAATAAAGCCGTTCTCGTCCATTTCACCGGTTGTGGTTCTCACACCGATGCCGGTACCCCATGTTTTGTGCTCCTTATCATATTTGAGGTAGCCAACAGAGGTTAGACCGCCATCGGGGTTGACAATCAGACCGTGAGGAGTAAACATACCATCGGGCATGTTGTAAATTTCGCTCCAAGTTTTGCCGCCATCTTCACTGATGATATAGTTACCACCCATATACTTGGTGTCATAGGCATCGTCAATAGTTGCAGCCCATTGGGAATATTTATTTGCATTGTTATTGAGGTAGTAAACTTTGGAAGCACAGAACCAAGAAACGATGATTTTGCCGTTCCAATAAACAACACCGGAATCACGGTCATCAAGTAGGGTATCTGCCAAAATTTTGGGCTCGCTCCAAGTCTTTCCACCATCCTCAGAAAACCACGCAGCAACCTTGCCGGCAGGATCGATATGTGCTTGACGGAAGCCGGAAGAAACCGCGATCAAGCGGTCGCCATCGAGCTTGGTTACGGTAGGCCATGCAAAATAGCCGTACTCTTCGCCGTTCTTTTTGCAAATAATGCTCTTGGTTACATCATCAATAACGTATTCGTACGTGGATTCCTCGGCGTTGAAGTGATAGTAATAAACCTCAACTGCTTTGGCACCCCATACACGGAAACCGGGATTCATCGCCTCGCTCAAATCGAGTTCAATGTGATATACCTTGCCGGCATCCAACAGAACGTGGGGCATATCGTTCTTATCGATAACAGAAACAGAATTACCTTCTGTATCCTTTACCGAAATAAACCTTGCACCGTCGGTGATTTGGAACTCCATAACACCGTTGCCGGATGCACCACCGGTAGCGCTCTTAACGTAAAGATCGAATGATACTTTGCCGTATTTGCCAGCATTGTTGAGTGTAAGTTGTCCCGCATCGGCAGAGATATCGTCGCTCTTGGTGTAAAGATATCCGTGTCTAAATTGAACATCGTCAACACCGCCGGTAACCTTGCGGAAGATTACGGAAGCAGCATTGTAACGAAGGATATTGATCACTTTTCTATTCAAATAATCTTCGTATCCCGCCTCATCAAATACGGAGAGGTAGAAATCAGCATTGCCATACTCGGAGCAAACTTTGAGGCGAATCTTTCTTCCCGTTTGAGAAGCATAGTAGGCCTTTTTCAGAACAAGGGAGTTCTCTTTAATTTCATAGTACTCAGTGTTCAGCTTTCCCGTTTCGTCCTCTAACCAAACGCCGGTTGCACCGTCAAAATCCACGGGAATTTCAGCGGTTTCTTCATAAGTAAGCGCAAATGCGTTGGAAACACTAATTTGACAATCGAAAACAACAACATACTCAACGCGAAGAGGAAATTGGTGTCCTACCGCGTCGGTGGGGTTATAATGTACCCAATAGGTGCCCTCTTTGCCAGTAAAGGACATCGATCTGTCGGCTTCCTTGGTTACCTTCATTTCATTGCCAATGCTATCAATAAATTTGATGCAGTTGACAAAGTTTTCGGAAGCGACAGCTTTTTGAAAGTTGAGGTAAACGGTGTTGCCATCGTATGGTTTTCCATCAATGGTAACAGCAAAAGAGTTGTCATATACCCAGACTTCAACCCGTTGTCCTTCTGTTTGGATCTGCTTTTTGTCTGCGGTTTCCCACTTACAAGTAAGTGTATATTTGCCGGGGGTAGCAAGGTCATAGGTGCCTTCCACAGTCAGCGCAGTTCCTTCGGGAACAGAAAGAATTTTGGAAATATCCTCTTTCATTGTCGCTTCGGTAACGCCATTTTCTACAGCATAGTGCAGAATAGGAGCGACCGGATTCTTTGGTTCATCTTCCGGATTAGAATGATTCAATCCGATTATGATGCCTACAACAGTAGCAACAATCAGCAACAGCGCACAAACATATCCAACAATAGCAAGTGTTCTGTAACGTTTGGGAAGAATTTTTTCAAGCGCAGCGAGAATTTTTCTTCCTATCAGCTTGCATTTGCACTCCTTTGGGGATTGCTCTTCCTGCTTGTTTTCCTCTTTGTTTATGTTTTTATTTTCTTCTTCCATTTTTTAACCCTTTCTCTGGTTTGCCCACCAAACGCCCCACCGAGCGTACTGATACTTGAAAACGCTTCTTTGGATGGCATTTGATGCAATTCCAAAAATAAGCGCCGGTAAAAGTTTCAATAAAGTCTGACACTTTTACCGGCGGTGCATTGTGTCGACCACCCTAACAGACGGCCGCGCAGATTGAAAAGTATTTTTTATTCGTCAAGTACGGTAACGTAGAAGGTTGCCTTACCGTATTCGGAGCATATCGAAAGTTCGATTGTTTGGCCTACAAATTTCTTGTAATAGTGAGCTCTTAAAACGATTTCATACTCATCAAGTTTTTCTCCGTTCTCGGCTTCCTTTTGCCTTATTGTGCTATACATACCGGTGATCTTTTTGCCGTTTGCATCTTCCAACCAAAGGTAAATTTCATCCACCGGTGCGTCGTCAAAGTCTATGTTAACGATAACAGATTTTTCAGAAACACGCGCCTCAACGTTGGGATTGTCAATATTGAACGAGAAGGGATAAGTAACAATATAATCCAAAGCAAAAGAAAATACATGACCTGCTGCATCAGTAGCCGTATAGAAAACAGAATATGTACCTATTTCATTGTTAAAAGACATAGAGTCGCTGCTCTTAACCGCTGGGATTACATTGCCAAGACTATCTTTTACTGTGATTCCCTTGGTAAAGTTTTGGGTAGCAAGAGCATCTTCGAAATAGAGGGAAACAGTACCATCTACTATGGATTTATTATCAACGGAATAGGTGAAGGAATTATCGTAAACACAAACCTCAACCTCATAAACGTTGTTTCCGCCCCAAGCACACACCAAGCGATGTTTGCCGGGAGTTGTCATGTCTGCTTCGCCAATAATGAGGGGTTCAGCATTGGCGGGAATATTCAAAAGCTTAATAATATCCGATTCTACCGTTTCTTGGCTAACACTTGCCTCTACGGCATAGTGCAAAGCGGCTGTGGGGGGCTGTTGAACTTCAGGAGCACCATTGTCTCCACCGTTTTTCATTAAGCTCCAATCAGGCCCAATCGACAATATCACAATCAAGCTAAGCGCCAGCAATATAACAATAATTGCAAGGGCATTACAAAGTTTCATTTTTGCTCTCCTTTTTTAGATATTTCAACAGTGTAGCAAAATGTTTTGAAAACAAACGCCGGTAAAAGTTCAAATTGTACCTATGATCCTTTACCGGCGTCGTTCTATGTCACAAGGACACAGAGCTATTGAATTGATTCAATCATTAAGCGTTTTGATCGTCGCCTGCAACGGTTTCTTCAGCAACTTCCTCTACGGGAGCTTCAGCAACAACTTCCTCTGCTACGGGAGTTTCCTCAACGGCAACTTCCTCTTGTGCGGGAACTTCCTCGGGGGCTGCCTCTTCAAGAGTGGGGCCTACGGGAATAGCAGCAACCATCTTCTTGATGATACCCTCGTTAACCAGCTCTTCGGTGGTCTTGAAAGGCATCTTGTAGTCAACTTCTTCGATGACCTTCTTCTTGGGCAGTTGCAACTTTTCTTCGCAAAGCATAGTGATCAATTCGAGTGCATGCTTGAACTTGCGTTCGCCCTTAACCTTAATCAGTACAGGAACAGCAGCATACTTCTTCTTTGCGGACATATCAGTGAAGTTGTACTTGGAGTCAACCAATTCTTCGGGACTGAATGCAATGTAAACATAGAGGGTACGTGTCTTTGCATTAAACTTGGCAAGAGGTGTTCTGCCAACATTGAAAGATTCAAAGTTCCAGCTAATGCGGCTCTTAACACCCTTGTAGGAGAGCAGAAGATTCTTAATAGCATTGTAGTAATCCTGAATGTTGCCTTGAGATTGTGCAAGACGAGACAGGTAGCTGCGGCGATAACGGGTTACAAGTTGAACCTCACCGCGGCTTTCTTGCTCAAGCATTTCGGCATAACGATCCGCTTCGGCAATAGCATCGATATAATCAAGAGGCATAGAACCGAATCCGCCAAAGGAATCATCGTCGTCATCTTCAGATTCAGACTCTTCTTCGGTAACTTCTTCAGCAACTTCTTCCTCTTCGTCGATGAGAGCGATGGCATCGGTTGCATCTGCAGACTCGTTGAAGTTTTCAGCCATAGCATCAGCGATAGCTTGTTGAACGTCTTCGGAAATCTCTGCGGAATCATCAGCTTCAACTTCATCCATCAAACCGAGAGCAAGTTGATCTGCCAAATCGTCGGTTGCAGCATTCGCTTCAGCCATCAGATCGATGTCTGCCAACTCTTCGTCGAGTTGTGCCATTGCTTCTGCAACAGCAACGTCGGTGTCAACGTCTTCATCGAATTCTGCAGGAACTTCTGCAAACAGTTCTTCAACCTTAGCATCCAGACCTTCTTCGATAACAGCGTCGGGATCTTCAATCTTATCGGGGATAACAACGGGCTCAAACTCGGGAAGAATACCCTCAAGTTCAACAGAAATAACGGGATTTCTGCCACTATCTTCAATGCGGATAAGAGCAAAGCCGATAATCAACGGGATAACAACAATGAGAATGAGCGCGATGAGAACGAGGAGCGCAATACCGATTGCAGACTTCCAGAAAGGAGTATCGTACTCGGGAGCGATCATAAAGGTAACGTCGCCGGCGGTGGTGTAGCCATCAATAATATAATAGAAACCATCCTCGCTCAACTTTACATCATACTTATCGCTTGCAACAACTCTGTTACCTTCTGCATCAACGATGTAAAGGTTGCCAACGGAAAGAGGATAGCAGTTCTTGTCAGCGGTAAATGCTGTGGAAACAGGAATACGAACGCTGAAAGTAAGTCCTTCTGCATTGTTGACGGTAAGCGTGTATGCCTTGTAAACGGTCAGACCGCGAACAGTAACACGAGCAAACTTTTCGGGGACGCTCAACTTGGTTTCAACAGATGCGGGAACACCCTCTTTACCAACAATGATGATAGCACCATCTTCGGTTTCGATTACTCTGTAGTTAGCAATAACAGTCAGGGTTGCAGTTGCTTTTTCAATGATAACATCAACGTTATCAAGTTGAGGAGCAATCGCAGTTACGGTGTAAACACCGGGCTTGGTAACCTTTGCAACCTTGTTGCCTTGTGCATCCTTGTACTCATAGGTGATTGCGGAGAGAACCCAATCGGGAACGAAAGCGCCGTCTTTACCCTCTGCAACCAGATGATAACCAAAGCCAACGTTGGGGTTAACCAAATCGCCGTTGTCTACGAACGAACCATCGTTGAGGACAACAGTGTAGGATGCCTTGGTGATGGTGATCTCTTTGGTGAGAACTACATCATCAGCGATTGCATACAAACCGTTGGGAACTTTCACTTTCAGAGTGTAGGTGCCTGCAGCGGTAATGTCCGCCAAAGACAACTCTTCCTCACCATCCAAAACCTGAACGGTCATAGGGATGGTACCGTTACCCAGTGCCTTGATGTTGGTAATATCGGCAAAGGGGATGGTGTCGCCAACACTCCAAGTGATTTCGGTGATGGATGCGGGCGTTACTGTGTACTGTACCTTGAGGGGGTTAACTACGTAGTTGCTGTTATCGAGAAGAAGCTGAGCCGTAGCTTCACCGGTAACAATACCCTGTGCCGAAAAGTTAGCAACGAGGGAATCCTTGTTCGTGATGTTAACCACATCGCCTTCCAAAACGCCTACCAAAGAATCATTCTCGCCGAGTGTAACTTTACCGGTGTAGGTGTTCGCAGGGTTGTAAGGAACAGTAACTGTTCCCACGCCGCTCCAATTCAGTTGTGCAGGACGAATTTCTGCGGGCAACGGATCGGAAACGTAGGTTTTGCCGTCAAGTTCATATGTAACGGTAATGTAGGTTGCTTCACCTACGTTAGCGTTGTTGAACTGAACGTCTTTTGCCTTTACGGTTTGACCATCAACCGTAACTTCCATATAACGGTCGCCAATACCGGTTGTACCGTCATAGGTTTTTACCCACTTACCGTTTTCACCAAGTCTGAAACCGGTGTCGCCATAGGCGGGCATATGGTCGTGGCTACCTCTGTAGTTCTCGACTACGGGATCTGCATTGGCGAAAACAACCATGCAGCAAACCGTAAGCGCGAGCATCAATACCAGGGCAGCGATGCGAATGAAATTGCGCTTGCTTGCAAGCTGATTTTGTTGATGTTTCATTACATAACAACCTTTCCATAAAAGAAATTCGCGTTTTGCGTGCGCTCTTTGGGGGCGCGCGGCTACGCGTGCTTTTATATTACACATTATTATAACACAGCGATTTGGTATTGTCAACACATTTTTCCAAAAAAAATGGTTTTTTTCAAGTTTTTTTGCAAGAAAACGCATCTATGTCTGCCATTTCGGCCCATTTTTACGGAGTATTTTCCTTTTTTTACCTTTTTGTCGAATTTTCAGGTCTCACCGAGGGTGTATAAAGCCACCTGCTATGGAAAAACTAACAAAAAAGCAGGAGAATTACAGATGAAAATTCTGATTTTGACAGATCGACTTGACATCGGCGGTGCAGAGACACACATCGCACAGCTGGCATTGACACTTTGTGACGAGGGAAATAACGTTATCGTGGCATCTGCAGGCGGTGCTACCGCCGATTGGTTAGAAAAACAAGGAATTACGCACTACTGTATGCCATTGGGAACGCACTCCCCCCTGAAATGGTTGCTTTTGCGCCTTAGGATACGAAAATTGGCCAAGCAAGAGCGAATTGGTATTGCGCACGCGCACGCGCGCGTGTCGGCGCTTCTTATACGAGGAGTGCGTCGTTTGGGATGCGCCGAAATTGTGACCGTGCACGCAAAATTTCGCGCAGGACTCTTTCGTCGCTTGCTTTCTTACTGGGGAGAGCGCAGTATCGCGGTCAGCGAAGATCTGCGCGCTTATTTACAAAACGTGTATGGAATTCCTGCACAACGCATTACCGTTATTCCAAACGGAATTGACCTCGCGCGATTTTCTCCCAAAGAAAAGGAACCTTCCGATACCTTACGGATTCTTTTTGCAAGTCGGTTGGATGCGGACTGCTCGCGTGGCGCGGAACTGCTCTGTGAGATTGCTCCACAGTTGGTGAAACAAATCCCCAATGTTCGCATCACTATCGCCGGCGGTGGCAAAAAAATGCCAAAAATTGCACAACGTGCCGCAAGAATCAACCAAAATTTGGGCTTTTTGTGCATATCCGTTTGCGGTACGGTAGAGGATATGTCCTCTCTCTTGCAAGAGCAAGACATCTTCATTGGTGTCTCCCGTGCGGCATTGGAGGCCGCCGCGTGCGGTTGCTCGGTGATTCTTTGTGGCAACGAGGGATATGGCGGCATTTTGACAGAAGAAAACTTTTTTGAGGCATCGCTCAGCAATTTTTGTGCACGCGATGTGCAACCGCCGGAGGCGGATGCTCTGTTGAATGACCTTTTTTTGCTCGCTGCATCCCCTGCTCTGCGCGAAAAAAGCGCTTTTGAGTGCCGCAAGTTATTAGAAAACTACTATGATTCCGTATCTGTTTGCCGTCAAACTCTGAACGTCTATCAAAAAAGTCTGCATATTCCCCATCACACAACAATCACCATCGGCGGATATTTTGGGTGCGGCAATCTTGGGGACGATGCCATTTTGCAGGCCTTTATTGAATATACGCGCACCAACTACCCCGATATGCGTGTTTTGGCGCTGACAAAAAATCCGCGATGGGATGCAAACCGTTTTGGTGTGAACTGCTACAACCGAAAGAATCCCCTTGCCATTGCGAGCGCCTTTTTGCGTGCCGATGCCTTTTTGTGCGGTGGCGGATCTCTTTTGCAAAATCTCACGGGAAAACTTTCGCTTTATTATTATTTGTGTATGCTTCGCCTGGCAAAACTGTGCGGAGCTCTGCCCATTCTCTATGCTGCGGGAATAGGACCGCTCTGCGGAAAAAACGCACGACGCGCTACCAAAAAAACGCTTTTGAAATGCACTTATATCGGTTTGCGCGATGAGGAATCCTTGCGCTTTTTGCAAACCCAAAACATCGACCGCTCGAAATTGCATTTGGGAGCGGATGCAGCACTTCTTTTGCCACCGCCATCTGTTTTTCGCACGTATGCCCTCTTAAAACGCATAGATGTAGCACAAAATTGCCGCTATGTGTGCGTTTGCCTGAAATCGGGCAAGCATACTCTCCACAGCTGCCGCACTGTTGTTGCCGCCTTACGAATACTCTGCCGAGAAGAGAATTTGCTCCCTATTTTCCTGCCCCTTGATGAGTCCGATATTTCCGTAAACATCGAGGCCGCCCATCGGCTTGGCGGAAGGTTTTTTCTTGCTGACGAACCCTCGGACATTACCGCTCTTTTGCGCAATGCAACATTCTTAATTTCTATGCGCCTGCACGGAATGATCTTGGCAACAACGGTTTCTCTTCCTACCGTTGGAATTCCCACGGCAGATGATAGAAAAATCCCTTCTTTCTCGCGGCTTGCCGCACAAGAGTGTCTCCTTCCCGAAGAACTGTCGATTGCGGCTCTGGTGGAAATCTGTCAAAATTTTTGTGTCCGCGGTAATGCTCTGCGCCCCTTAATTACCGACGCCTGCCGTGATTTGCAAAAAAATGCGCAAAAAGACCTTGCAAATATTGTCGCAATGGTTTATAATAGAGATAGGTATTTCAAAAAAAGCGAGGACACGATATGAAACACGCACAGCTTGCCGATCTCTTGCGCCCCACCGATCTTGACGGCATTGTGGGTCAGGAGCATTTGTTTGGAGAGCGCGGTGTCATTCGCCGTATGCTTGCGGGCGGCCGTATTACCAATATGATTTTTTACGGCCCTCCCGGCACGGGCAAAACCACTGCTGCAACCATTATTGCAAAGCTCTCGGGTATGAATTTTTACAAGCTCAATGCCACCTCTGCGTCGCTTGCCGACGTCAAGGAAATCATTGCCGAAACGGGAAATCTGTTTGGCGCAAACGGCATTTTGCTCTACCTTGACGAAATTCAATATTTCAACCGCAAGCAACAGCAATCCCTGCTTGAATATATTGAGGACGGGCGCATCACGCTCATTGCATCCACCACCGAAAATCCGCACTTCTTCGTTTACAACGCAATTCTCTCGCGTTCTTCTCTTTTTGAGTTCAAGGCAGTAACCGCCGCCGCTATGCACCCTGTTCTTCGACGCGCGCTTGACTACTTAAATGAGGAAAACGGCGCACACAAGTGCGTTTCGGATGAAATTTGCGACTACATCGGTCACGCGGCACGCGGTGACGTTCGCCACGCAGTGGTACTGTTTGAAAACGCTTATCACACCGCCGACGAGGAAATTTTGCGCGAGCACGTGGACAGTTTTGACACATCGGTTGGAAATTTTGGCGACGATACGCACTACGATTTGCTTTCCTGTTTGCAAAAATCCATTCGCGGTTCCGACCCCGATGCGGCGGTATTCTACCTTGCCAAAGCACTCCTTGCAGGTGAGCTTCTTTCTGTCTGCCGCAGACTCCAAGTCATTGCATCCGAGGATATCGGCCTTGCCTATCCCTTGGCGGCATCGGTTGTGCGTTCTTGTTGCGAGTCAGCCAAGGAACTTGGCATGCCCGAGGCGCAAATTCCGCTTGCAAATGCCACGCTCCTGTTGGCAACGGCACCAAAATCCAACTCGGTGGAAACCGCAGTTCACGCCGCTGCTGCGGCAGTTGAGGCAGGAAAAGGCATAGATGTCCCTCGTCACCTGCAAAGCCCCCTGTTCAAGGGCTACAAATACCCGCACGACTTTGAAAACCACTACGCCAAACAACAGTATTTGCCAAATGACCTTCTCGGCGCGACATTCTATCGTCCCGGTGCAAACAAGAACGAGCAAGCCGCTGCGGACTATTGGAAAAAGATCAAAGGATGAAAAAATGAAGAAGAACATATTGGTCAGCGCCTGCCTGCTCGGTTATGCTTGCCGCTATGACGGTAAAAGCAAGCCCTGTGAGCGCGTGATTACACTAAAGGATACATACAATCTCATTCCCATCTGCCCCGAGGTGATGGGCGGACTCCCCACACCGCGCATACCGTCCGAAATTTGCGGTGAGCGCGTTTTGATGAAGGACGGGCGCGACGTGACCGAAAACTACAACCGCGGTGCGCAAAAAGCCCTCGAGATCGCGCGCCAAAACGCATGCACGGTGGCAATTTTGAAAGAAAAAAGCCCCTCCTGCGGGAGTGGCTTAATTCACAACGGATGCTTTGATGGCGGTCTTGTTGAGGACGACGGTATCACGGCAAAGTTTCTCAAAAAAGAAGGCATTCGTGTTCTGGGCGAGAGCGAAATCACAGAGGATTTTGTGCTCTAAATTCCTCTTTTTGCGGCACGTGCCACAAAAAAGACACTATTTCAGGAATTGCCGCGAGTCGCTTTGGCTGACGCAACATTCGCCAAAGCCATTCCAATCCTGCGCGTGACATCCACATGGGTGCGCGATGAAGGTCTCCCGACCAAACGTCAAGACTACCGCCAAGGCAGGCAATCGTGCGGATGTCGGTCAAGTGGTGCAAATTGTCAATTACCCAACGCTCCTGCACGGGGAAACCCATACACACAAACAGAATATGCGGACGGCAGGCACGAATGTGCGAAATAACACGCAAATTTTCCTCTCCCGTCCTCTCAAAATACCCCCACGTTGTGCCACAAATGCACAAACGGGGGTGTTTTTTTCGCAAACTTTCGGCGGCTCGTTCCGCCACTCCCTCGCCACCGCCAAGCAAAAAGACGCGCAAGCCCGCACGCTCGGCCCGTGCGAGGATTTCTTCGCCAAAATCGATGCCTGCCACACGCTCACGTAACGGCGTGCCCATTTTTTGAGCCGCCCTCAATACCCCTGCTCCATCCGGCAAAGAAAGCGACGCTCGTCCCAACAGCTTGGCAAGGTCGGCATCCTTTCGAGAACGCTCCAACATCAAAGCATTTGGGGTGAAAACCACGCAAGGTTCCCCTGTGGCACGAAGTGCGCGATACACCGCCTCGTCCTTTGTAACATTATCGATTTTGACTCCGTATAGTTTAATTTCGTCCATAAAAATCTCCATTTTTGCATAGCATATCGCTATTTTCTGCATTTTTGAGGAAATTATCCACTACATAACATACCAAAAAACGGAACACAAAAACACGCCCCGAGCGTTTACCTTTTGGGAGCGTGTTTTCTCTTTATTCTACTTTTTCAAATCGTTTTTTCGAGACACCGTCTACCACAACGGTTTCGTTCCACACAGAAGCAGGACGAACCCAAAATCCGGTCTTTCCGTCGAGCGGCTCGTAAACCACCATATCTTCAAGGGTTTCGGAATGGTGTGCAAGGCAGATAACGCGGTACATTCCGCCTTTGTAGTGGCGATAGATGCCAAAAATATCACTTTCAATCGGTTTGATTTCTTTTTTCATATTCATACCTCTTCTCTGCCAACCAAGGCGCAGTATTCCGCATAGGTGCAAAGCACACGCAAAGCGGCCAAAAGTGCGTTTGGCGTCATTCCCGTGGGGAGTCCGAGGCGCACACAAAGCGCATCACGTCTCTCGCGACTTCCCTCGCTACCCGTCAGACCATCCTCATAAAGATCGGTTTTGGAAAGCGGATTTTCTGCCATACGACTTGCCACTGCGTCGGCATTGGCGTAAGGCGCAAAAAGCTCGTAAAGAAGCTCGCGCTCCATTCCCTCAACGCCGAGAATTCCCTCGGCTGATGCTTCATTCTTGCGCTTCTCTTTGCCCGAAATACGCGGTACGTATAGCTGAATCACGCGTTCTTTGGGCAAAACCGAGGTCAGATGTGAGCGAATCAGCTTGCCTGCTCCGTCACTATCGGTCAAGAGGATGAGCGGCGTTTTCTCGGACAACGCACGCAACATCGATGCCACCTCGGTTTTCTTGAAAATCCCAAAACCGTCGGTGAGGATTATGTGCGCCTCAATGACATTTTCCAGGCGCAATTTGTCATACCTTCCCTCCACAATGACGGGATACGGGATTTTTAATCTTTCTGCCATATCAACCTCTGATGAGTCCAAGAATCAAAACAAGAATACCAAGTGCTATGCGGTAAATGCCAAAGGGAGCAAAGCTGTGCTTTTTGACAAAATCCATCAAAAATCGAATTGCCGCCATCGAAACGGCAAAGGAGACCGCGCAACCAACAAGGAGCACCACCCAAGCCATTGCGGGAACATTTACGGCACTCTCGCTCACATAAGAAAGAAAGCCAAGTGCCTTGATGCCACTCGCTCCGACCATTACAGGGATAGCCATAAAGAAAGAAAACTCTGCCGCCGCGGTGCGAGAAATACCAACGAGCATGGAACCGAGAATGGTAGAGCCCGAACGCGAAGTTCCGGGAATGATGGAAAGCGCCTGAAACGCGCCGATTGCGAGCGCGTTTTTGATAGAAATTTCTTCAATTTGCGCAACGTTTGGCGTTTTTTGCGCATTTTTCTTTTCGATGATGATAAAAGCAACGCCGTAAACAATGAGCGCCGTGGCAACCACAATCGAGTTATAGAACCAGCCGTCAATATCCTTGCCGGTGGCTTTTTCAAGAATTTTATCAAGTACAACGCCAACAAAAGCGGCAGGCAGACTTGCTATCAATACACGCCCCCAAAGGCGCCAAGTGGCGCGATTTTCGGCATCGGTCTTTCTTTTTCCAAAAGGAACAAGACGAGACCAATAAAGCACAACAACGGCCAAGATTGCGCCAAGTTGAATGACCACCCCAAACATTTCCCAAAATTCGTCGAGAAAAACAGGATCATTCGAAAACCCAAACGGAAGCCAATCTTCCAAAAGAATCAAGTGCCCCGTGGAACTGATGGGCAACCACTCGGTAACACCCTCGACAATGCCGTATAAAATTGCTTTTAACAGTTCAAAAACGATCATACGTGTCTCCTAAAGTTAACACTCACCTTTCAGGCGATCCTTTGCGCGCACCTCAAGACCTCGGCCTGTGGCAGCACGCATAATATCACCCACACATACGTCAAACGGCACGCGGCACCAATAAATCATGGAGGGGTGCGGTGTGGATTCGAGCGTGCTACCGTCGGGCGCATAGAGTTCGGCAACGGCAAATCCGCGACCGATTTTGCCGGGAGAGATCAACTCTGCTCCCTCGCCTGCCGACACTTTGTTGCGTTGAATGAAACGATAGAGTTTTCCTTGCTCATTTTCCATTGCTACGCCGTTTGCCGCAAGAGCTTGCGCTTCTGCTTCATCGTATTCGATAGCGGTGGAAAAATATGCCTTTTCGCGGATGTAGCCGCAGGTGCTGACAAGCTGAGGATTGACCATCGGGTCGTCAAAATAGAAGCCCGTGCCATATTCACGGTGCGAAACGCTCTCAAGTTCGGTCAACCATTCGGGCCTGAATTGATAGGATGTTGGATCTTTTTCGTAGGCGTCAATCGCCATACGATATGCATTTGTAACCACAGCGGTATAATAAGCACTCTTCATTCTTCCCTCAATTTTGAAGGATGCAACTCCGCTTTCCATCAATTCGGGGATGTGTTCGATCATGCACATATCCTTGGAGGACATAATGAATGTCCCTACGCCCTCCTGCTGTTCGATTGGAAACGGCGATTCGGGGCGTTTTTCCTCTATGATGGAATAATTCCAACGGCAAGGTTGCGAGCAGGTGCCGCGGTTGCCGTCGCGCCCGTTAAAGGCGTTGGCAAGCAGGCAACGTCCGCTATAAGAAACGCACATCGAGCCGTGAATGAATGCTTCAAGTTCAATTTCGGGAGGAAGCTCCGCGCGAATGGCACGAATTTCGTCCATCGTCAATTCACGTGCGAGAACAAGACGCGTCGCTCCCATAGCTGCCCACGCCTTTGCCGATGCAGGGCTCACGATGCTGGTTTGGGTGGAAATGTGAATCTCCATTTCAGGGAGAATCTCTCGAATAGTCGCCATAACGCCAAGGTCGGCAACAATCATCGCATCAATTCCTGCATCCTTGATGTCAGCCAAAAAGCGGCGCAGAGCCGCGTATTCTTGCACGTGTGGCATGGTGTTGACGGTGAGATAAATTTTCTTGCCGCGTGCGTGGACGTATGCGGCTGCCTCGTGCAACTCTTCAACGGTAAAGTTGTCAGCTGCCGCGCGCATACCGAACATTTGTCCTGCGCAATAAACGGCATCTGCCCCGTAAAGAATCGCGGCTTTCAGTTTTTCAAAATTCCCCACAGGGGATAAAAGTTCTGGCATAATGTAGTTGAGGACGCGGGGGAAGAGGAAAACTTTTTTGCAAAAAAGTTTTCCTCTCCCCCCGCACCCCCATCTCCTTTCAAAAAAACGCTCTAAACAAAAAAGGATAAG
>JAZSFM010000137.1:0-4223 GCA_045532215.1 Eubacteriales bacterium
TTACATGTGCGCGAATCATAAAATTGATACCTCCAATTATGCATTCTGTGCGGCTGTGATCGTGTATTCTGCAACGACCTTTCCGCCCTTGATGTGCTCTTTGAGTATTTTTTCAGCTTTTTCAACGGTCATTTTTACGTAAGTAACCTTTTCTTCGCCGGCCTTATAGACCTCAACAACGGGTTCGTACTGACAAATGCCGATGCAACCGGTTTGGGAAACGACAACGTCGCTTGCCAGACCTTCCTTGTTTACGCCATCAACGAAAGCATTGAGTACCGGACGTGCACCTGCTGCAATGCCGCAAGTAGCCATACCTACAACAATGCGTGTGGTACTGCTGCCTTCACGCAGAACGACCTTGTCCTTCATTCTCTCTCTGATAGCTGCAAGCTCTGCCAAAGATTTCATAGTTTTGATCCTTCCTTTTTTGTGTTTATATATTTTTATATTGCTCACTTAAATTATCTGTGATCCACGAAAGTATTTCGGGTTCGCAGAGGGGAATTTCGGGTCCTAACACCTCACGCACTTCCCTTGTGTCGAGCGACACATCAAAAGCGGTTGATTTATGCTTGAACTCGAAATCAATATCGGGACTTCCTTGAATTAAGGTTGTCACCGTTGAGATGATATCTCCCATAGGGGTAAAATCGATATGCTGTTTGTAAAAGGTTGCCGTCACGTGCGTTCCGTGACTCTCGGGATACTCCGACTCGTGCTTGGAGGTAATGGTAACCTCACCACCGGTTTGTTCGGCAGCAAGCTTGAGAAGCGGAATACCAAGACCAACTTTGCGAGTGGTCCTTGTTGTACAGAACGGATCTATCACACCGCGAAGGAACTCTGCGGTCATACCACAGCCGTTGTCGATAATTTCCAATGTCAACAGTTCATCATTTTCGGTAATGTGAATATTGATCAGCGTCGCTTTTGCCTTGACGGAGTTCATTGCGATATCCAGAACGTTTAGCGAAAGTTCTTTCATCTTTTCCCTCCTTTCAAGGTGCGGAACAATTCTTGTCTGACAAGATCGGAACTGTAGGGCTCGTCTTGCAGTTCAAAGTAGTGTTCCTTATCGCGGATATCCCACAAATAGTGCGCGTCCGATCCACTTACCAAAAGCATCTTTTGCATTGGTGTGTGCAGAGTGCTCAACGAATCGGCTTTTGCCATATCGTGCAGTTCGCAAATAGCAAATTTTGGCTCGGGCGGAAAAACGCCAAGCGTTGACAAAATGCCGTTTGCTTCTCTGTCAACGTGTGCGGGAAAGCAAATTCCATCGAATTTTTCAACAAGTGGCGGAACATCTTCCAGTGCCAAATCGAGTGCATTGGATAACAAATCCGATTCCTCTCCAAGCACCTCGTCATTTTCATTCATCAAAAGTTGATCGCCGAAAATATCGGTGCGGTTTGGAATACGAATGCGGTGTTTGTCCACTTCATCGTTGAACGCAAGCGCGTTGTTGATATCCTCAAACAAGCATACCAAGTGAATATCCTCTGCCGTCGTCAGCTCCATTCCCGCTATTGGAATGATCCCATTCTTTTTTGCAGCCGCAAAAAATGCAGGACAGTTCCGTGAGGAATTATGATCGGTCAGAGCAACGATATTCAAGCCCGCCAAAGCTGCCATACCCGCAATGTTATTTGGTGTCATATCGTTGTCGGCACAAGGAGAGAGGCAGGAATGAATATGAAAATCGTAGTAGTATCGGTTCACTGCAAGCACTCCGCCAAAGACGCGGCAAGCTGATATGCAGTTTTATCCGAGGTGTAGATGTTGATTCCTTTTTGCAGGGCGGTTGCCGAGACGTTTTCGTCAGGCACAACTCCTTCTGCCAAAATGATGCAGGCAACATCAGCCAAGGATGCGACCGCTACGATATTAATATTGGACATAATGGTGATCCAAGCGTCACCGGAATTGGCACGCCCCATCACCCAACTGAGCAAGTCTCCGATGTAAACACCGGTTACTTCGCGGGAGCTGTCCGCCAAGGAAAGCGCTCTCAAGGAAAGTTTTTCTGCGATTTCACAAACTTTCATTCATTTGCCCTCCTCTTCTTTGCTCTGTTGATCCAAACGTTTGCTTTTTTCTACCGGACAACCATCGCGCCCCACGTTGCCTCTGACTACATCCTCGGCGAATGCGCGACAGGTGGGAGCACCACAAGCACCGCAGTCAATTCCGGGGAGCACATCACGAAGCTTTTGAATATCTGCCATCATACGCAGAGATTCCGCGAAGTTCTCACTCAGGCGTTGAATGGGACGGTAGGTAGGCATATTTTCAAAAAAGTAATGTTCGGGAATATATTCTTTCTCATCCTCGCTCAAATAATTTTGCGATACGGGAAGATAGCGACGCAAGGTCTGCAATCTTGCTTTGGCAACAAAGGGGTTCTCCAAAGCCATAACACCGCCAACACATCCGCCCGGGCAGGCGTTGAGTTCAATAAACTCAAGCGTGGAGATGTTTCCGTTCTCCAACTGATCCAGCACGCGATTGACGTTTTCAATACCGTCGGCGGCAAGATATTTATCGTTGAAGATTGCCGAGCATTCACCGCCTGAGGTCGCCCAGCCGATACCAATCATACCGGAATGGGAAATGGGAGCAGGTGCTTTTCCGCGGCGCATTACGTTGATGAGATTAAAGTAAATATCGCTGATAGAAAGAACTTCATTCACTTCACTCTTATATTCTCCAAAGCCGTTTCTCACGTAAGAAACCTTTGCAGGACATGGAGATATGAAGCAGATGCAGATGTCTTCATCTGTGAGTTCGGGGTGTTCGCGTTTTGCCTTTTCACGCGCCATTCGCGCGGCGATCTCCATAGGTGGGAGCATTTGCATAATATGCTCCTTGAGCATTGGATATCGTAGCGAAATAAGGCGTAAAACGACCGGGCAAGCAGAACTGATAACGGGCTTGATAACACTTTCATTTTTGAGGTAAAGACGCGTGTAAGCAGAAACAAGTTCTGCCGCCTGTGAAACCTCTACCACGTCGTCAAAGCCGATATCAATCAGGCCTTGCAAAACGTAGTCGACGTCTTCAAGCTCTTCAAACTGACCGTAAAGCGTAGGAGCAGGAAGCGCGATCTTCCACTTGTACTTCATTACGGCGTCCAGCTTACTGCAAGTTGCCTTTTTGGCATTATTGGGACAGTAACGAATACACACACCGCAATCAATGCACCGATCGGGATTGATGATGGCGTGGCCGTCCTTGATCCGTATCGCCTCGGTCGGGCAACGTTTGAGACACATTGTACACCCCGTGCATCTCGAAACGTCGAGTGAAACAGAATGCTCATAGGTATTCATTGGTGACTGTAACTCCTTTTTGAAAATTTTAAAAATTACGAAAGGTTGACTGTCATCAAAATTTTAGTTCCCTTGCCGAGAGCTGAATCAATTGTTATAGAGTCGGAATAACGCTTCATATTGGGAAGTCCCATGCCGGCACCGAATCCGAGAGAACGGATATTGTCGGGAGCCGTAGAAAATCCCTCTTGCATGGCAAGATCAATATTGGCAATGCCGGGGCCGTTATCAATCAAGTGAATCTCAATGCGATCTTCAAAAATCAAAACGTCAGCCTCGCCGCCTCCGGCGTGAATGACCATATTGATTTCGCCCTCATACATTGCGATAGAAACCTTGCGAATGATTTCGGGCGGTATACCAAGCGCGCGCAGATTCTTTTTAACCTGTACCGCTGCTTGGCCTGCCGATGTGAAATCATCACCGTCTACCTTGAAATGAAAACGAACAGCCTCGCTCATACGGCTACTCCCTTTGCGCCAAGACCTGCTGCATAAAGCTTTCCGCAAGCTTCATACATTCTCTTGCTCGTCTTCAAAAGTATCATACCGTGATCTTCTGCCAATGTAATCATTTCCTCGGTGGGAGCTTTTGAGCGAACGAATACGACACAAACCATATCCATCATCTCTGCTGTTCTAACGACCTGAGGATTAACCAAGCCAGTTAAAAGGACTGCTTGATCCTTTACGTAAGCGAGGACGTCACTCATCATATCACTTCCGCAAGCGGAGTATACCTGACGGTCAAGCATATCTTCGCCGCATAACAGCTCTGCGTGGAGTATTTCTTTTATGGTGCTTATTTTCATAAAGCTTTATTCCTTTATGCTTCGCACGCTTTAACGTGCTTAATATAATAGGTATTAGTCAGCGTATTTTTCAAGAA
>JAZSFM010000031.1:0-13655 GCA_045532215.1 Eubacteriales bacterium
ATTCTATTGGTGTTTGTTTTGTCAAACACGTTCAATCGTATCTGTTTCGATTGCACGAACAAAGGCAGTTGCAGTGTAGATCTTATAACCACCAAGTCGGAGGCCAAGCGGTCTTAGGAAGACAATCTCACCAGTCAACTCCTTGGCTCACAGAACGACATGGCTACGATCCGACTTATTCTATTGGTGTTTGTTTTGTCAAACACGTTCAATCGTATCTGTTTCGATTGCACGAACAAAGGCAGTTGCAGTGTAGATCTTATAACCACCTACTACGGCACCGTTGTCGATTTCCGCAATTTTGTTTCCAAAGTGACAGAAAAGTTCTTTGGGAACGGGATTGATAATGAGAATTTTGCTGTATTCGGAGTCATAACCGAAGTGTCGAACGGTGGTATGGCTGAAAATAGGTGTTTTGAATAAGTTGAAAGAATGCATAAAGTGCAATCCTCCCAGGGGATGAATGACCAACGGAACCCCTCTTTTAGGGCCGCCTACAAGCTTGCAAGAATACTCCTTTTCTCCTATTTTGAGTTGAAAACTCTCACCTTGACAGACGTGGAATGCCGAAAGATAAGGGTGTTTGATCTCTGTTATATCACAATTCTTTTCTTTGCACGCACGCTGAATCTCCTTGATGCACTTTTTGCGAGCACGAATAACGCGGAGAAAACTGAAAAGAATTGCCAAAACTACCGATAAAACAATAATAACGCTCAGCAAAATACTGGAAGAGATTTCGAGAAGCTCGAAAATAAGAGGAACGTATACCGTAATAAAATTCCAAACCATAAGCAGCGCAAACGGTACCATTGCATATGCTACTATGGTAGAAATATAGGTGCTTCGCTTTGTTTTTTTGCTAACATCACGTTTCATTCCAACTTCTTGTTGCCAATAATCAATCGCCGAAATGTGTGCCAGAGTGTAAATAACAAACAAAACCGGAATAAAAACGGAAAGTGCGAGAAGTTCTCTACCAAAATTTCCGTATGCACCAAACACCCAAGCAACTACAGGTGCGGTTAGACGCAGAGGCAGAAGAATGAACAACAAAGCCGTAACGGCAAATTGCAACCAAAAGTCCTTTTGCTTAAAAAGAAACGCGAGATATTCCCTTCTTGTGGATTCTTCGTTCAATTCCGCCCCAAAGCGCGAATACATTTCCTCATTGTAAGTGGTTTTGAGGCGAATAAAGGAATTGTAATAGAGCCCCAAAAAAACCAAGCAGAACAACGAATAGATAGCATAATAAAAATGTCCCCTATCAAAAAGCATACTCCAGAAGGCAGGAACCACAACAAGCCCCGCAAAAAAACCTAGTATACGGAGCAAATATGAGAGATGTGGACGTATTTTTTTCAAAACCTTCATAAATTTCATAAAAAATGCCTCCTTTTGTAAGTTGTGCTTTCATTATAACACAATTTTTCTATCCTGTCAATAGATTATATGAAAATTCCCTGCGAAATTTTCATTCTTTCGCAGGGACTTATTTTGTTGTCGTATTATTTATCAAATTTGGGGTGTTCAAGGAGCAAATTGATGAAAAGTCCGCCCAAAACAGAGCGCGCTTGGAAGCCGATTTGACGAGCGTTGACGGTATCATACCAGTCGGTCAGCGGTACACGGTCAAGGGAGTCGCGCGTCATATTGGTCATCGACTTGTAAACGGCTTTGGTGTATTCGGGCACGTCTGACATAACGGTGGTCCATGCCATCCAGTCGAGCTTAGTGTAGTTGGCGCGGCAGTCAAGCGGTACGCCGTATTCGTTCATCTTTTCAATATAAACCGAAATCTCCTCACGTGCAACATCCTCGCCAAAGAGTCCAAGACCAAGCAGACGATCCCAAACCATATTATATTTGAGACTCCAAGTGTCGTCGCGGTCAAAAGTAAGTCGCCAACCCTTGTCATTTTGCTTTTTGGCGTCAATCTTCCAATGCTCTGCCATATCCTTGGCAATGGCAGTGTACTTCTCTTCTCCAAACAGCTGACCAAACGCACCAAGAGCCACGATGGCCTTTACGCTGAGGTTACAGTTTTGTGCGAGGTGACCTGCAAAATCATCGGTGCAGAGCTGATTTTCAGGATTGTAGCCGTATTCCACAAGGTAATCTGCCCATGCGTGCAGAATTTCCTTGTTTTCATCCGCCAAGGAACGGTCACCGTCGGCGCGCGTTGCTGCGGCGACTGTAAGAATAGCGTTGCCGCACTCCTCAACGGGCATTTGATATTTGAGTTCATTGTTGCCATAAACCTGTCCGTTGCAAAGAGGATACTGTCCACAGTCATGCGGTGCAAAGGGATATTGCCACGCCTCACTCTTTGCGTAGTCGAAGATGGGACGCATCATGCCGCGTACAAGCTCGGGATTGTAAATAAGATAAAGAGGGATTGACGGATAGGTAACGTCGAGCGTTGCCATGCATCCGTTGGAGAAGTTCTCCTTTGAGAAGAACATCATCTTGCCATCAATTTCACAGAGTTTGTGTGCAGCGACGGTTTGACGGTATGCAAGAGCACCGAGTTTGGCATATTCCGGAGAGATTTTCTCCATATTTACAATCAGGTCAGCGTCAAATTTGGCGCAAACATCGCGCAGTTCGTATGCTTCGCTTACAGCTGTTTTGAGCATTGTTTCAAAATCACCGTAAACAGTCTTGTAGTAGGCGTCAATATCGCGGTGGAAATACTGAATGGACTTGATATCATCGTAAGCCAGCACAAACACATCGGAAAGCTTATCCGACGTTGCGCGCAGAAGCGGTACAGTATAGAATTTTACCGGTTGTGTCAGGTCTGCGTCACTTCTCCAGGGGTGAACGGTGAATTCGGAAATGCGGTTGTTCAAGACGCCAAGCGTTGCATTGGGATGCACAAGGTGCAAATATCCCCAGTCGATGCGCGCATCGTCGCCCGAGCGGTTGAGGGGATTTTGCTCGTGGTTGCCCATCCAAACATGTCCATCCTCCGAGAAGCAATCTATTTGCTTAACGTAGTAACCGTCACCGCAAAGGTAGGATGCGGCATCGAAATAAACGCTGAAAGTATGCCCTTCTTCACGTGGCGTAATATCGTAGAAAATATAAGAAACGGGGCGTGAGAACACCTCGGGTTTGTCAAGTAGCAAGGGCGTGAGGAAAGTCACGCGCAACTCGCACGCGGGGTGTGAGAAAGTATAAACAGTGGATGTGGGGTTGACTGTTACATCGGTCTGTTCCAGTGCGTTTCCTTCCGAAAAATAGCGATCGGTAACGGCAGTTTTGCCCATAAAGCGGTACTTTTTGCCATCTATTGTGATAAAGCCGAACATTGATTGCAACATACCTGTCCAATGTCGGGTATGGTCATCGGTGAGTTTATCGGTAAAGCTCCAAATGCTAAAATAAGGATCGTTTGCCACAAGCGGAATTGCCGTAGGACGGAATTTTGTAGTTTCTTTCATAGTTGTCTCCTCTTCTCTTTTTTAGAAAACAGACGAAATCATAATAAGGTCGCAAAATGGGCACGCGGTCGGAAAATGCTTTTTTCGGATCAACGTGCCCACCCTTCAAATGGACTTTTTTGAATTAAATAGAATGAATGCCGTTTGCCTTGTCGGCATGCTCGGCATCAATGCCGTATTTCTTTGCCTTGCGGTATTCAAAGAACTTTTTGGATACCTCAGGGAACAATGCGTAGGAGAGAACGTCCTCATCCTGCTCGAGATACTGTGCGATCTCGCTTCTGAGCTGCTCAAGCTCGGGCTTGAGTGCATCTGCGGGACGATAGTCAATGGGCTTTTCGTCACCGATGATCTTCTTAACAAAAGCGGGATCGATCGCTACGGGCGTTTTGCCGTAGTCACCGCGAACAATGCCCTTGAATTCCTTGGTAACAGTCTTATATCTTTCACCCATAATGACGTTGAACACTGCTTGTGTACCAACGATTTGGGAGGAAGGCGTTACAAGCGGAGGATAACCGACGTCTGCGCGCACGCGCGGAACTTCCTCAAGAACCTCGGTCAGCTTATCGGACTTGCCTGCCTGTGCAAGCTGGCTCATCAGGTTGGAAAGCATACCGCCGGGAACCTGATATACGAGCGCGTTTACGTCAACCTTGAGCGCCTTGGGATTGAGCAGACCGCTTGCAAGATACTTTTCACGCAGAGGGGTGAAGTGCTTTGTAATCTTATCGAGATCGGTCAAGTTGATGCCGGTATCGTAGGGTGTCCCTTCCAGTGCGGCAACCAATGCCTCGGTGGGAGGTTGAGATGTGCCCATTGCCATAGGCGAAATAGCGGTGTCGATAACGTCAACGCCGGCTTCAACCGCCTTCATAAGAGTCATAGAAGCAAGACCTGCAGTGTAGTGGGTGTGCAGCTGTACGGGAACCTTTACAGACTCTTTGATAGTCTTTACAAGATCGTAAGCATCGTAGGGCTTGAGAAGACCTGCCATATCCTTGATACAGATGGAGTCAGCGCCCATTTCTTCAAGCTGCTTTGCATACTTGGAGTAATACTCCATGGTATAAACAGGACCTGTGGTGTAAGAGAACGCCGCTTGCACGTGTCCGCCCTCTTTCTTAGTTGCGTTGATAGCAGTTTTGAGGTTACGGGGATCGTTGAGTGCATCGAAGATACGAATGATATCGATGCCGTTTGCGAGAGATTTTTGTACGAAATATTCTACTACGTCGTCGGAATAGTGACGGTAGCCGAGGATGTTTTGACCGCGGAAGAGCATTTGCAATTTGGTATTCTTTACCTTGTCGCGAATAGCGCGCAGTCTTTCCCAGGGATCTTCATTAAGAAAACGCATACAAGCGTCAAAGGTTGCACCGCCCCAAGCTTCGAGGGAGTGGTAGCCAACCTTATCCATCTGCTCGAGAATCGGAAGCATCTCAGCAGTGGTCATACGGGTTGCGATTAGCGACTGATGGGAGTCGCGAAGCACTGTTTCTGTAATTTTTACTTTAGCCATTGTATTACTCCTATCAGATGAAAATTAGCCGAAGCAAGCAAGAAGAACGCCTGCAGCTACTGCAGAACCGATAACACCTGCTACGTTGGGGCCCATTGCGTGCATCAAAAGGAAGTTGGAAGGGTCTGCCTTCTGCCCTTCTGCTTGTGCTACGCGTGCCGCCATAGGAACCGCAGAAACACCTGCAGAACCAATCAAAGGATTGATGGTGCCACCGGAAAGTTTGTTCATGATTTTTGCGGTAAGAAGACCACCAATGGTGGAAATTGCAAAGGCGGTAAGGCCGAGAACAATAATCAAAAGCGTTTCGGGAGCCAGGAAGCTTTCTGCCGTTGCGGTTGCACCAACAGAAATACCAAGGCATACGGTAACGGCATTCATCAGTCCGTTTTGTACGGTTTTGGAAAGACGGTCGGTAACGCCGCAAACGTTGAGGATGTTACCAAACATCAAGCAACCAATCAAAGAAAGAGCCGAAGGAACGATCATACCAACAACTACGGTTACCATAACGGGGAAAATCATCTTTTCCAGCTTGGAAACGGGACGAAGAGCGGTCATTTTGATCTTTCTTTCCTTCTCCGTGGTCAAAAGACGCATAATGGGAGGTTGGATCATCGGGATAAGCGCCATATAAGAATATGCTGCTACGGCAATTGCACCAAGAAGTGCAGGTGCCAAGGTTTTGGTAACGTAAATCGCCGTGGGGCCGTCTGCACCGCCGATAATACCGATCGATGCTGCCTCCAGAACGCTAAAGCCAAGGAAGATCGCGCCCGAGAAAGCAACAAAAACGCCAAGCTGTGCACCGGCACCGATCAAAAGACTCTTGGGATTGGAAATCAAAGGCGTGAAGTCGGTCATAGCACCAATGCCGATAAAGATCAAGCAGGGATACAGACCGGTTTTAACACCAATGTAAAGGATGTCGAGGAGTTCACCCTTGTTCAGGATGTGGAGGTAGTCGATGGTTCCCTCCGTCATATACCATTCCGAATGGAAAAGATCAACACCGGGAATATTTGTAAGCAACATTCCAATTGCGATGGGAAGGAGCAACAACGGCTCAAATCCCTTGCCGATGGCAAGATAGATCAGTGCGCCTGCAATGGCGATCATAATCAGGGTCTTAATTGCACCCTCAGGACCGTTTGCAAACAATTGCGCCACACCTGTGTCACCTAGGAATGTTTGTACGCTTTGTAGCAAATCCATAGGACTGTTTCCTTTCTGTAAAATTCAAAAAGCGGAATTCTTCAAAAAGGATTAGTTCATAGTTACGAGAACTGCGTCGGTTGCAACAGAAGCACCTTGGGTTACTTCAACGGATGCAACAACACCGTCAGCGGGAGCCATAATGTCGTTTTCCATCTTCATAGCTTCGAGAACGCAGAGAACGTCGCCCTTCTTAACAGCGTCGCCAACCTTTGCGTTTACCTTGATGATGGTGCCGGGCATAGGTGCCTTAACAGAGGTTGCGCCTGCCTTGCCTGCGGGAGCGGGAGCTGCTGCGGGAGTGGGAGCTGCTGCAGGAGCGGGAGCTGCTGCGGGAGCGGCGGGAGCTGCTGCAGGTGCAGGTGCTGCTGCGGGAGCAGGAGCTGCTACAGGAGCAGGAGCTGCTACGTAAGGAACTTGTACGCCATTGACTTCTTCTACTACTACGTCATATACAACGCCATTAACAGTTACACGATAGTTTTTCATAATATTTTACCTTTAACCTTTCAAAATTCAAGTTTTGTTTGTTGTTGTTTGTAGTTTATTTGATTGGGAGATTATCTTCTGTATCCACGCTTGCGTTCTGCGCGCTTGAAGGATACAACGCGGAAAGCTCCGGTCTCACCGGCCTCCGCTCTTGCAGCGGTGATCGCCGCAGTAATTGCCGCAACAACGGCTCCATCGTCCTCAGCTGCGGCAAGTGCTGCTGCAATAGCGGCGGCAATGGCGGCATCGTCTTGGTTGGGAGCGGGTGCGGGAGCCGCTTTTTGGGGAGTCGGCTCTTTTTCTTTCTTTTCCCCCTTGTGAAGTACAGAGTGCATGATCTCAATCATAGCCCACAAAATTGCGAGAACCGCAAAAATGGTGACCATTCCCATAAGTGTAACCGTGCCCGCAGTGGATGCACGTTCACCCCAATTGAGTTCTTCACCCGGTACTGTCAAGAACATTGGTAGATATTTCATAGAGTTACCTCCCTATCAAAGAGGAAGATTGCAATGCTTGCGCGCGGGTGTGCCTGCGTTCTTCATCATCAGCATATAAACGGCTGCGCAGATGCGTTGACGAAGCTCGACGGATGCCACTATATCGTCGATGCTACCGTCGGCAGCGGCTGCCTCGGGGGATGCACACTCGTTTGTCCACTTTTCAATCAAGTCAGCGCGCGTGAGGTTCTCTGTGATCTTGTCATTCCAAAGGAATGCAACGGCACTTGCAGGAGCCATAACACTGATCTCGGATGTGGGAAGCGCATAAACCATATCGGCACCGAGTGCCTTGGAGCCCATCAGCGTGAATGCCGCGCCGTATGCTTTGCCGCACACAACGGTAATCTTTGCAGTGTCGGCAGAGGCATACGCCATTGCGAGTTTGCCAAGCTGTGCCGCCAGAGGTGCGCCCTCGGATTCAGCATCGGTTGCTACACCGGTACTATCGACAAGTGTGACAACGGGAATGGAGAAACTATCGCAGAAGCTGATCAACTTTGCCGCTTTATTTGCGCCCTCGCAGGTTATCACGCCGCCGTTTTGGTCGGCATTGTTTGCAACAACACCGCAGGTAACGCCACCAAAGATGGCAATACCCGTGATCATTTCCTCGGCATAGGATGCGCCAAGCTCGATGAAGTCGCCGGCATCGACAAGAGCGGTGATGAGTTCTTTGCCACAAAGTCCGTCAACGGAAACGGTGCGGTTGATATCGTCGGTGATATCCTCGATTGCAACGCCCTCTTCACAGTTGGAAGGAAGCATGGAAACAAGCTTAACAGCTGTTGCTACTGCATCATCTTCGTTCTCGGCAGTGATGGATGCAAGGCCGTTCTCTGCGGTGTAATCGGTGGTGCCGATCTCCTTGCCTGCAAGGAACGGAGCATTTACGTAAAGCTCGGATTGACCCTTAACGGTGACGATCACATCAAACATTGCCGCAACGGTTGCCGCCATACCTGCACAAACGCCATTGATAATGGCGATTTGCGGAATGACACCAGATGCATCGCTGACAACCTTGAGCAGCTTGCCGTATGCGGACAGAACGGATGCGCCATCGGCAACGGTAGCACCAATGCTGTCGAACATACCAACAACGGGAGCACCATTCTTTTGCGCCATTGCGTAAAGCTTTGCAATTTTCTCTGCTTGAAGTGCGTCGATCGCGCCCTTCTTGCGGTCACTATCCTGTGCAAATGCATAAACCAGCTTGCCCCTCACGGCTCCGTAGCCGCAAACAACACCGGTCAGCTCGTCGCCTCTCTTCATATATGCGCCGGTTTCAACAAAGGTACCTGCGTCAAAGAGAGCCGCGATTTTTGCACAGCCGACGGTTGTGCCTTTCTCCATAAAGACAATCCTCCAAATAAGTTATTTTTAACTGGCAATAAGAGGTTTTTCCAAAAAATTACCATCCTACCCCATTCTAACGAAATTATACCACAAAACAAGCCGAAAGTCAACGATACTGCCCTTTTTTATTGTGAATAATATGTTAAGTTTAGAAAAAAGAAGCCGCCGAAAGCGACCAAACGGTGGCTCTCGGCGGTGAGGTTATTTATTGGGGTAATTGATCACAGAACATTAATAGATTTGAGGTTACCTTTTCCCCCTCGGTAAGAGGACGGAAGGTGCCGTTTTCGTAAAGAATATCCATAACCATAAGAGCGACTGTTGAATCCACAAAAGCATTTACATACCTTGCTACCACAAGATCGCGCATTTGAGGCGGGTATTTTTTTGCAACTAACATTGCGTGCTCCAATGCATAGTCTGCAAAAGTTTTCTTGGTCGCTTCGTCAAGTTCCGAGAGCTTTGCAAAAAATGCTTTTGCTTCACCCTGCATAACCATGATGTTGACCTTGTTATCCTCTGTCAAAAATCCGCGCTTCTTCAAACGGTCAAATTTCTCCTTGTTGGCAGGGGTGTTTTCGATTGCTCCTGTCAAAAATTCATACAGATATTCATAGTCCGATGTTCGATTGTTTTTCCAACCTCCCGTGCGGGAAGAATAGCGCGAATCAACAGACCAAGCATATATCGACGGATATTTTTCGGACCAACGGTTCATATCTCCGCAGGACCAATAAGACGGAAACGTTTGAGGCGGAACATAATCAGGATCGCTTTGTGTTGCAGGAATGTCAACATAAGCAATAAAATTGCCGCCTGCCAAGGTCTTGATGCTATATTGTGAGAAATTGATTTTGGATGCAGTATTGCATTTGTTGTTTACTGCATAAAATATCGCGGCTGCTTCAAACAGCTCCCTGTTTCCGCTTGGAATATAAATGTCCTTCACATCTTCGATTGCCGCACGTATCTGCGGTACATATTCACGCACCAGCAGCTTGGCAAGCTCCATCTTTTTTTGCAAACATTTGTCCTCCAACTCAAGAGAATATGTTTCGGGATTGAAACAGACATAGGTAGTGTAGCGTTTGCCGGCTTGCTCTACCAAAAAGCCGTTTGCTACAAGCTCTGCTACAGTATCTTCAATGTAAACCGGAGTAACCCCCAGCTCCTCTGCAATTTCGGTAAGTGTTTTGGGCGTGTAATAAACGCTGTAAACAATGTTGAGATTTAATTTGTTGCCCAAGTAGTATTCGGGTCCGCCGTTACTACCGGGATTGCCACCATGGCCGAAACCTGTTGCTTCGATCGGCTTAATACCAAGCTTTCCAATTTTTCTTTCCATAATAAAACCTTCCTTTAAATCATTTCTTGCTTTGTTAAGATGCCATTTGACAGTACCCTCGGGTATTCCCATCTCCTCGGTGATAGTGGAAATGGTTTTGTTTTCGTAATAAAATGAATAAACGATTTTACGGCGTGTTTGCGTTAAAAAAGCAATCTCTCGGCGAAGGAGATCAAGTTCAGACTCGGCATCCTCATCCAAAACAGAGGTATCGTCCGGAATATCCATGCCATCAATCGAAACACCTTCCCTTTTCTTTTTGGAAGATACAAACTTCGAGTAAACGTGCTCGGAAATTCGCCAGACATACCCATCAATGTTTACGATCTCTTTTGCAGAAAGCATAGATAAATAAACTTCGGCAACAATGTCGGAGCTTAATTCTTCTGCCTCTTGATAAGAAAATGCTTTTTTCATTGCAAAGCCGTAAATTTTGGGCAGGTATTGAACGATCAATTCATCTGCTTGTTGTTTGTTCATTTTATCACCTCGGTACCGTTTGCCTATACAGTGGAAAGAAATTCAAAAAGGTTGGCGTTTTTTGAAAATATTATACCATATTTTTTTGAATTTGTCTACTATCTGTCAAATCAACACAAAATTGCCCCGCGCGAGGCGGGGCAAGGATTATTGAGTTATAGAGTTTTTAAATTGGATATATGCTTCATCATCCCCAAAGAAAGCATTGTATTTTGCCAATGCTTTTTCGGGATAGATATTTGCCATATATTCCTCCCCGATTTCCTCGGAGATGTTTGAAAAATAGATGGGGTTGCGAACTGCAATATTGAAATCCTTGCTCTGCGCTACCGTCTTAACTTCCTCGGCAAGAGCGAAGAAGCGTTTTAATTCTGCAAGACATTTTTCTTTGTTGCCCATCTTCATATATGTTTGCGCTTTGTTTTCGCACGCAATTACCTTATAGGTAGCATAAAAATCAGGACAACCACCGTCAAAAACAGAAAGCAATTTTTCGTGCGCATCAAAAAATGCGATTGCTTTTTCGTATTGTTTATTCTGCGTGTAGGAATGCGTCATATATTCAAAGATATGGCTCATTGTCCAATACAAATTACAAAGTGAATCTTCTGCAAACTGTTCCTGCTCGACGTAGCATTTCTTACCACCAAGCATGCTTACCATGCTGACAATTCGATCCCTGTAGCGATCAGCACTAATTTTAGAAATTGCTTCTTCTGCTTTTTCATAATTTCCGGTTTCATTGTAAATGCGAGTCAACATGTGGAGCGCGCTATCCACCTGCTTATTGTCACCGCAAGTGTTGACAACCTCGGTGCAAAGCTTGATGGCTTTTTGAACCGCTTCCCTTTTCTCGTTTTCGTCCTTTGACATACGGTTAACCATTGAAAGTGAGAAAGCAAGAGAAATTTTGAGATCGGGACTGTTGGGGAACTTTTTTAGCCCTTCGCTGATGATTTCGATTTCTTTATAAGTGTCCATACTGTCGTCGGCGGCTTTGATGATCGCTTTTACTTCGTCTGCATAGCTATTCATGTGATAGCCGAATAATCGGTCGATAGAAACGCCGAAATAATCTGCCATAATGGGAAAAAGACTTACGTCGGGGGCGCATTGCTCGTTCTCCCATTTGGAAACCGCCTGTTCCGACACACCAAGCTTTTCGGCAAGCTGTGCTTGTGTAATCTTTTTCTCCTTGCGGAGTGTGTATATGTTTGTTCCAATGTTCATAAATGTATCTCCTGAAAAATATTTTCGTGGCCACTGTCATTATTATAGCACATCTAATTTGCTATTCCAACATATCAAACCGATATTTTTGTATAGGATCATACAACTGTTGGTTGGATTTGGTAAATCGCTTGACAACACCGTTGGGGTATGTTAAAATGAAAGCAAGAATATTTTGAAATATATTCTATTCATAACCTTGGAGGCCATTATTGAATAAGAAAGATTTTAAAGTTTGCATGCAGCAAGGGCGCGGAGGGTGTGTTCTCGCGCTAAAATCGGAAAAGAATATTGAAAAATACAAGGACATCGTTTTGTGGGGGTGCTTGCACAATTTGGCTTACGATCCACAATGTGAGCACGGCACGCGCGCGGAGTACATTTACAATCTCACCAAGTATTTTAACGATGAAGACTATTTCCTCTTCCCTATCATCAAGGCATTCGAATCTCTCCCCCAGCATCGAGATTGGTTGTTTGAACACTTCTCTGCACAACTGTCTCTGTTTGCAAAAAACGGCAATGAACACGCCAAAGAAGCCCTTCAAGAAAAATACGATCAGCTTTTCGCTATCCTTCTCACCAAACGCAAATTTCAAAGCTATGATTTTGAACGTGATAACTTTGAGCGCCTTTGCGTAGCCCTGCGCCATCTCGTTGATACTGAAGGCAAATTCAAAATCATTTGTGATCTCGGACGGCTCTTTAGAGAAAATCCTCATTACGATTGTGATTATTTTGATTGGTTCTGCTTTTGTTTAGAAAACGACTTTGGTAAAGACGGTTTGCGAACTTTGTTGAATGACAATTCTCAAAAGTCTGAGGATATAAAGTGCTTTTATGAAAGCTATTTGCAATTAAAAAAAGCAAATAGCAACAGGCATAAACCGACCAATTTGGTAAAAGCACCAAGCGTTGAAGAAATCAAAAATGAGATTGCCTCTACGGGAAGAATTGCCCCCATTTCGAAAGTGCGTTTTTCCAGACACGCCGATGCAGACATGCGAAAGGAACTTGCAGAAGAAGCGCTTGCAGAAGTTGAACTTGATAAAAAAGCAGAATTGCTCTCTCCTTTTTTCAACTGCGACTTTCCTCTCTCACATGATATTATTATTGAGTATACAAATTCCACACACGAAAGATTGCGCGAGCTCTCTCTGAATATACTGACAAATTGTCAAAGCGACATTGTGCGCGACTATGCCCTCTCGCTGATGGCTAAAGAAAACCTCAAAGAGCACGCCCTGAAAATGCTGCTTTGCAACTATACCCCCGAAGATAAGCAATTCCTTTTGGATGCGTTAGGAAAGCTCAAGGTGACTTATGATAATCAATCTGATTGGCACCATATTGGGTTTAAGATCCTCGACCTTTTCGGCAAGGAAAGAGACCTACCCAAAGAGTTTTTGCTTTACATCTATAACACAACGCTTTGCTCCTGTTGCAGATGTTCGGCGGTGCTCGCACTCGACAAGCGCCAATGGCTAACCGAAGACATCATAGAAGAATGCAGATTTGACAGTAACAACGATATTAGGAACTATGTCAATCGTTGCTACCCCGAAGAATAACAAAAAGAACACCGCTCTCCTGTGAGTGGTGTTCCTTTTTATAGTCCAATTTTCGCCCAATCGATCAATCAATGCTCACATATCCGCAAACGGCATAGTGGTCGGAATAGTAGTATCCGCAAGCATTATCATCGGGAACGAGATAAGACTCGGTAGGATCGGTCTTCATATTGGTGAAGATATAGTCGATCTTATCGGTTGCGGGCTCGTATTTGCCAAAACCGTGGAAGGTTCCACCGATTTCCTTGGTCGCATCGACTGTACCGAGGCGTCCGTTGGTGGCAAGAATGGTCTTGATAACAGGCGAATCGGGTGTGGAGTTAAAGTCTCCTGTGAGGACGTATGGAAACGGTGACTCGCTGATATCCTTGAGCATGAGTGCCGCCTCGACGATCTGCGCTGCGGTATCAGGGATATAGTCGAGGTGCACGTTGTAAAAGCTGAATGGCTTGTAGCAAGTGCGGTCGATCAGCTCGGCACAAACGAGAATGCGTG
>JAZSFM010000118.1:0-3341 GCA_045532215.1 Eubacteriales bacterium
GGTTGCTCCTGTATCAATCTTTACGATGTCGCCCTCTTGCAGAATTCTCGTTTTGGACGGAATTCCGTGGATGACCTCGGAGTTGATGCTGATACAAGCGCTTGCGGGAAATCCGCCGTAGCCCAAGAAAGCCGGAGTCGCACCGCATTTTTCGATATAACGGCGAATCGCCATATCGATCTCATACGTGCTGACTCCCGGTCGGACCATATCACGGGCGATGAGCAATGCTTCGCCCGTAATACGTCCCGCATCTCTCATAGCGGTAATTTGTGCAGCATTCTTAAGTGTAATCATACTTTACGCCTCTACCGTTTTGAGTGCTTGGAAAACGAGTGCGGTGGTATCCGCTACTTCGTCTTGCCCCTCCACGGTAAGCAACAAGCCACGCTCAGCATAGAATGCCTTGAGGGGTTCTGTTTGCTTGTGGAAGGTTTCCAATCGTTTTTCTACTGTTTCTGCTGCGTCGTCGGCTCTGACGTACAAAGTCGCGCCGCATCTATCACAAACACCCTCTTTTTTGGGAGGATTGTAAACGATGTGATAAGTTGAACCGCAAGAGCAAACTCTGCGTCCGCTCATACGTTCAATGATTTTTTGGTCGGGAACTTCAATGTTGAGTACAGCATCAACGTGGATGCCCATTGTCTCCAATGCCTCTGCTTGAGGAATGGAGCGCGGGAAGCCATCCAACAGGAAGCCGTTCTCACAGTTGTTCTCTACCATATACTTCTTGATAATTCCGATAACAACGGAATCGGGAACCAGCTGGCCGAGCTCGAGATAGGTCTGTGCCTCTTTGCCGAGCTCAGTGCCAGCTTTCAGCTCCGCACGGAGGATATCCCCCGTTGCGATAGCGGGAATTTGATATTTTTCGGAAATCTTCGCGGCTTGGGTACCTTTACCCGCACCGGGAGCGCCCATTAAAATCAGATTCATAGTTTCCTCCGGTAAATTACCGATCAATCAAGAAAGCCCTTGTAGTTACGCATCGAGAGTTGTGCCTCGAGGTCGCGAACGATCTCAAGTGCAACACCTACTGCGATGAGGAGCGATGTGCCTGCAAATGCCAAACTGGTGAACTGAACACCAATCATAGTTGCAATAGCACCCGCCAAAATCGGAACACCTGCAATAACTACCAGGAAGATTGCGCCCATCAGCGTTACGCGGTTGAGGATCTTCTTGATAAAGGGTGCCATTTCTTGGGGACGGATACCGATGATTGCACCACCGTTGTTACGAATGTTGTTTGCTACTTCAACAGGATTGAAAGAAATCGCAATGTAGAAGTAAGAGAATGCAACAATCAGAGCAACGAAGATTACGAAATAAATCGCTTTATCGGCTCCAAGCCAGTTGTTTACGAATTTTGCAAAGCCCGAATCAGCGTTCAGGAATCCTGCAATCATAGCGGGAATAGAAACGATGGAGCTTGCAAAGATGACGGGCATAACGCCTGCCATGTTCATCTTGAGAGGCAGGTTGGTCTTTTGACCACCGTAAGTCTTACGGCCTACAACTCTCTTTGCATAAATAACCTTGATGCGACGCTCAGAGTTTGTGAACCAAACGATGAGTACGATTGCAGCCAAAGCCAATGCAACGGAAAGGAGTACACCTATGATGCCGAATACCAAATCCCAGCCGGTAAGCCACATATTGAAGTCATCCTTCAGCATGCTGATTGCACCTTGGATATAACCGGTCAAACCGGAAATGATGTTGGCAAACAGGATGATGGAAATACCGTTGCCAATACCGTGCTCGTTGATCTTTTCAGCCAACCACATAATCAGGGATGCACCTGCGCAGAGGCAAACGATCATTACGATCCACGGAAGAACGTGGGTGTTATTTGCATTGGGGGTAGCGGTCTTGGTCAACAAACCGTAGGTATTCAAAAGATTTACATAACCAAAAGCGGTGATGAATGCCAGACCAACGGTTACCCAACGGGTAGCTGCGGAGAGCTTCTTTTTGCCTTCTTCATCCTTAGACAGTCTTTCCAGTGCAGGAATTGCAATGGAGAGGAGCTGGATAACGATGGATGCGGTGATATACGGGCTTACAGACAGAGCAAAGAAAGTTGCTTTGCTGAATGCATCACCGGACATCATCGTCAGCAAGCCAAAAATACCGTCGCTGAACAACTCATTGCGAAGTTCAACACTAGCTACGCTAACATAAGGAATAACGAGGTTTGCACCAATGCGGTACAACAAGATAATCATCAAGGTAAAGAGGATCTTCTTGCGAAGGTCCGGGACTTTCCATGCGTTTACAAACGTTTGAATCATCCTTATACCTCCTCTGCCTTACCGCCTGCTGCCTCGATCTTCTCCTTCGCGGTTGCCGAAAATACGGCTGCCTTTACAGTGAGTTTTTTGGTGAGTTCGCCGTTGCCGAGGACTTTAAGACCATCCAAGGGCTTGCGAATGATTTTTGCTGCCAAAAGCATATCGATATCAACTACGGTACCGTCAACGAACTTGTTCAGATCTTCGACGTTTACAATTGCATAGTGAGTAGCGAAGATGTTGTGGAAACCTCTCTTGGGGTGAGTTCTGTAAATGGGGAATTGTCCACCTTCGAAACCGAGGCGAACACCGCCGCCGGAGCGAGCGTTTTGACCCTTGTGACCCTTGCCTGCGGTTTTGCCGTTACCGGATCCGGGGCCTCTGCCCTTTCTCCAGTTCGCCTTTGCAGAACCGGCTGCGGGTTGAAGTTCATGGAGTTTCATTTTGCAATTACCTCCTTATGCGTTTTCTACGGTTTCAACCGTAACAAGGTGAGAAAGAACCTTAACCTTGCCTGCGAGAACTGCGTCGTCGTTGTGAACGATGCTGTCACCGATGCGGTTCAAACCAAGGGATTTTGCAGTTGCCTTTTGATTGGGCTTGCAGCCGATAAGACTCTTGGTAAGTGTTACTTTTTTCATTGTTCCTTACCTCCAATCAACCTTTAACCTGCTCTACAGAAATGTCGCGAATCTTCGCAACCTCTGCAGCGGTGCGGAGTTCCTTCAAACCTTCCATAGTTGCCTTAACAACGTTGGTGGGGTTGTTGGAACGCAGACATTTTGCACGAATGTTCTTAATGCCGGCAGCTTCGAGTACCATACGTACCTTGCCACCTGCGATAATACCGGTACCGGGTGCGGCGGGTTTAAGGAGAACCTTACCTGCGCCAAACACACCAACTACCTCGTGGGGGATGGAAGTGCCCTTAAGGGACACGGTTACCATATTCTTCTTTGCATCTTCAATACCCTTGCGGATTGCTTCGGGTACTTCTGCTGCTTTACCAAGGCCTACGCCTACGTGACCTGCGCCGTCACC
>JAZSFM010000065.1:0-6412 GCA_045532215.1 Eubacteriales bacterium
GACTTAATCTTCCACCGAAAAGCCGCTGACGTCTGCCATAACCGGCTTGTGGAAGCATTGTTTGAGTTTGGGGAGTTCCTCGCTGATGACCTTCTCCACTCCTGGATTTTGAAGCCCTACGGCATTGATCATACCCGCATAGCACTCGGCAATGCGAGGCGTGGGATTGCCAAAACGAGGATCTTTGGTGGTTCCCTTGAAGGAAAACGTGCCAAGACAGTTGATGTCGTAAAGCTCGGCAAATTCATAGCCATAGCCAAAGCATCCGCTTGCGGGGATGATGGGGTTATCCAATTCAATGCCGCACAAATTTACCTTTAATTCTGCCACAGAATCTCCTCCTTTCTCATAACGGGACCCTCTTTGCAAATGCGCTTGTAGCCCGTAAGTGTTTTGCAAGAGCATCCCATACACGCACCAAATCCGCAACCCATACGTTCTTCAAAGCTGAGTTGTCCGTCGGTGACACTTGCACGCCATACGGCTTTGAGCATCGGCTCGGGGCCACAGGTGTAGAAGTGCGTGTATGCGATGTTCTCCATTGCATTGGTCACAAAACCTTGGATGCCCTTTGTTCCGTCAACGGTGGTGACGTAGACTTCGCAACCTAAAGCTTTGAATTCTTCTTCGTAAAAGATCTCGTCGGCGGTGTTAAAGCCGAGCACGACGCTAACCTTTTTGTCTGCCGCTATGAGTTTTTTTGCGAGCATATAGAGGGGGGGCACGCCAACGCCACCGCCCAACAAGAGGGGCGCATCGCCGGCATCTTCGAGGTCGTAGCCGTTGCCAAGACCCGTAAGGATGTCAAGCGTTTCTCCGCGCTCCATTTGGCTCATCTGCTCGGTGCCACCGCCCACAACCTTGTAAACCAGTGTGAGCTCATCTCCCTCGCAATCACAAACCGAGATGGGACGGCGCAAGAATTTGCCCTCCAAGAGGATATTGACAAACTGCCCCGGAGCGGTGATGGCAGAGGTATCGCCCACAAGGCGCATCTGCCAAACCGTTGCAGTAAGCTGTTCATTTTCGATGATTGTAAAAAGTCCTTGCTTCATTTCGACTCCCTCATTATGCGTCAATGGTGGAAATGGTGAGCGTTGTTTCTTCAAGAACATCAAGAAGCACGCTGATGGTATCAAGTGCTGTAAAGAGGTTTACGTTGTTCTCTGTTGCGCAACGGCGAATCTCCTGACCATCGTGCATTTGTTCAACACTGCTGATGTCGCGCGTATTGATGACGTACTCAATATATCCCTGGCGCATTGCCTCGGGGATTTCGTCACTGCCGTCGCTGATCTTTTTGAGCGCGTGTGTGCGGATGCCGTTCTTCTTGAGGAACGCCGCAGTTCCCTCGGTTGCTTGGATGTTAAAGCCGAGGTTGTAAAAACGGCGGATGAGAGGCAGTGCCTCTTCTTTATCCTTATCGGCAATGGTAGCGAGCACCGTGCCATAGTTTTGCAGCTTCATGCCCGATGCTTGAAGTGCTTTATAAAATGCGCGGTTGAGTTTATCATCGTAGCCGATTGCCTCACCCGTGGACTTCATTTCGGGAGAAAGGTAAGCGTCCAAACCGCGAATCTTGTTGAATGAGAACACGGGCGCTTTGACGTACCAACGCTTCTTTTCTTCGGGGTAAATATCAAAGATGCCCTGCTCTTTCAAGCTCTTGCCGAGAATGACCTCGGTTGCGATGTCTGCCAAGCTGTAGCCCGTCGCCTTGGAAAGGAACGGAACGGTTCTCGACGAACGCGGGTTGACCTCGATGATGAATACGTTATCGTTTTGGTCAACGATGAACTGAATGTTGTAAAGACCGACAATACCAATGCCAAGACCAAGCTTTTTGGCGTATTGCAGAATGATGCCCTTGACCTTGTTGGAAATGCTAAAGGTGGGATAAACGCTGATGGAGTCACCCGAGTGAATACCCGTGCGCTCAACAAGCTCCATAATACCGGGAACGAATACGTCACGGCCGTCGCAAATGGCGTCTACTTCTACCTCTTTACCTTGAATGTAGTGGTCAACGAGAACGGGCTTGTCGGCATCAATATCAAATGCGGTTTTGAGGTAGCGGCGAAGCTGTTCCTCGTTGGCAACAATTTGCATTGCACGTCCGCCAAGCACAAAGCTGGGACGAACAAGTACGGGATAGCCGATGCGCTCGGCAGTCTCAACACCCTCTTCAATGGTTAGAACGCCTCTGCCCTGCGGCTGAGGAATGTTCAACTCTGCCAAGATTCGCTCAAAGCTTTGGCGGTTTTCGGCTCTGTCGATTGCCTCGCAATCGGTGCCGATAATCTTAACACCGCGATCCATCAGAGGTTGTGCCAAATTGATAGCAGTCTGTCCGCCAAGAGATGCAATTACACCCTCGGGCTCTTCAAAATCGAGAATCGCCATGACATCCTCGGGAGTGAGGGGCTCAAAGTAAAGCTTATCTGCCGTGGTGTAGTCGGTGGAAACGGTTTCGGGGTTGTTGTTAATGATGATTGCCTCGTATCCCTCGCGCTTGATGGTTTGCACCGAGTGCACCGTAGAGTAGTCGAACTCAACACCCTGCCCGATACGGATAGGACCTGCGCCCAGCACTACGATCTTTTTCTTATCTGTCAGACGGGAATCGTTCTCGCCCGTGTAAGAGGAATAGAGATATGCGATATATTTTCCTGTATGCATCGTGTCAACCATACGGAATACGGGCTTGATGCCGGCACTCTTGCGCTGGTTGTAAACAGAAAGTTCGTTGGTGTTCCAAAGTCGTGCAATAAACTTATCGGAAAAGCCCATCTTCTTTGCGGCAAGCAGAATGTCATTGTTGCCTGCGTTCTCTGCCAAGGTCTTTTCCATATCAACGATGCGCTTGAAGCTTTCAAGGAACAGCTCGGTAATCTTGGTGACCTCGTGGAGTTTTTCGATGGAGACGCCCATACGCAACAACTGGCAAATGGCATAGATGTTGTCGTCGCGGTAGTCCTTGATATAGTCAAACAGCTCCCCTTCACTCATACAGTCGAACTTGGCAAGGTGGAAGTGGCAAACGCCTATCTCCAGTGAGCGGACGGATTTGAGGAAGCATTCCTCAAGATTAGAACCAATGCCCATAACCTCGCCTGTGGCTTTCATTTGTGTGCCGAGCAGGTTGGATGCAGTTGTGAATTTATCAAACGGGAAACGCGGGAACTTGGCCACGATGTAGTCGAGTTTGGGCTCGATGTCAGCCGTGCCGCCCGCTACGGGAATTTCGTCAAGCGTCATACCAACGGCAATTTTTGCGGTGACACGCGCGATGGGATAACCGCTCGCCTTGGATGCGAGTGCCGATGAACGCGATACGCGCGGATTGACCTCGATGAGATAATATTGACTGGAATTGGGATCGAGGGCGAACTGTACGTTGCAACCGCCCTCAATTTTGAGCTCACGAATAATCTTAATAGCGCTATCGTTGAGCATTTTGTGGTCGGCTTCGCTCAAAGAGAGAATGGGGGCAACAACCACAGAGTCGCCCGTGTGTACGCCAACGGGGTCCACGTTTTCCATACCGCAAATGGTAATGGCGTTGTCTGCCGAGTCACGCATAACCTCAAATTCGATTTCCTTGTAGCCCTTCACGCTCTTTTCAATCAGTACCTGATGAACGGGAGAGAGTTTGAACGCGTTGGTGCCTACCTCGATGAGTTCTGCCTCATCGTAAGCAAAGCCGCCACCCGTGCCGCCGAGCGTGAATGCGGGGCGCAAAACAACGGGATAGCCGATACGCTTGGCTGCTTCTTTGGCTTCTTCCAAGGAATAAGTGATTTCGGAAGGAATGGTGGGCTCGCCAATCGACTGGCAAAGCTCTTTGAACAGCTCGCGGTCCTCGGCACGCGCAATGCTCTCACTGCTTGTACCAAGGAGCTCTACGTTACATTCGCGCAGAACGCCCTTCTTTTCAAGTTGCATAGCAAGGTTGAGACCTGTTTGACCGCCAATGCCGGGAACAATGGCATCGGGACGCTCGTAACGCAAAATCTTCGCAACATATTCCAACGTCAGGGGTTCCATGTACACCTTGTCGGCAATGGTGGTATCGGTCATAATGGTGGCAGGATTGGAGTTGACGAGAATAACCTCGTAGCCCTCCTCTTTGAGCGCGAGACACGCCTGCGTGCCCGCATAGTCAAACTCGGCGGCTTGTCCAATAACGATGGGACCCGAACCGATGATCAAAATCTTTTTCAAATCTGTTCTCTTTGCCATTCTCTCATTCCTCCATTTTGTTTTTGCTATATACGACAGAACCGTTATAAACGGTCAGTAAATTTTCTCCATAAACGCATCTTCCTGCAAACGGTGTTGCACGGCCGAGCGTTGCAAAGTCATCGGGATTGATGACGTATTCTTTTTCGACATTCCAAACGGTGTAGCCGACGTCGGTTGTGATGCCGAAACGCTTGCGCGGATTCAGGCACATCAACTCCACAAGACGCTCAAGTGTCATCTTGCCCGTTTTGACGAATGCGGTGTACATAATCGGGAACGCTGTTTCCAAACCTACAATGCCGAACGCGCTCTTCTCAAGTCCCCTTGCTTTCTCCTCTGCGGAGTGGGGCGCGTGGTCGGTGGCGATCATATCAATGGTGCCATCAAGAATACCCTCGATCAGCGCATCGCGGTCACAGGCAGAGCGCAAGGGCGGATTCATTTTGAAGCGACCGTCCTCTTGCAAGTCCTCGTCAGAGAGCATAAGATAGTGCGGTGCCGTCTCGCAGGTGACGTTTACTCCCTCTCTTTTAGCGGAACGAATGAGGTCAACGCTCTCTTTTGTGGATATATGACAAACGTGGTAAGCGCATCCCGTCTCTTTTGCAAGCGCGAGGTCTCGTGCGATGGGCCCCCACTCACTCTCGGAGCAAATACCGCGGTGTCCGTGTTCTGCGGCATAAACGCCATCGTGAATGTAGCCGCCGTGGAGGAGCGAATTGTCCTCGCAGTGCGCCACTACCAGTTTGCCCAGTTTTTTGGCGCGCAACATCAGGTTGCGCATCATTTCTTCATTTTGTATTCCCTTGCCGTCATCCGAAAAAGCAATCGCATCGGCTGCCATAGCGTCAAGGTCAGCCATCTCTTCCCCCGCCTCGTTTACGGTGAGAGAGCCATAGGGATAGACCGCGATTTTCGCATCCTTGCGAATAGCCGCGAGCTGCACGTCGAGGTGTTCCTTTGAATCGGGCACAGGATTTAAGTTTGGCATGGAGCAAATTGCCGTATAGCCGCCGCGTGCCGCCGATGCCGTTCCGCTTGCAACCGTCTCTTTATAACAAAAACCCGGCTCGCGTAAGTGCACATGCACATCGCAAAAACCGGGTAAAATGAGACAATTAGAAAAAACAGGCATTTCGGGGACAGAAACAGCGGCAATTTGGGAATTGGAAAAAGAAAGCACTCCACCATCAAAAATGGCATCCTGCTTTGCAAATCCATTTTGCGTCCAAACCGTTGCGTTCCGAAAGATCATCTGCATCTCCTTCACATCTTATAAAATTTGACAAAACAAACTTCCCCGAAACTTCATCCGCACGCCAATCTGCCCGCGCGGTGCCGAGCCATCCGTTTTTGTCTTTAATAGATTATATCATATAGAAAAAGAAATGTCAATAGTAAAAATATAAAAAATGAGATAAGGATAGAGATAAGAACTATATGAAAGTGACAAAAACCACTCAAAAATTTAGCGAGAGACAAAAAAAGTTGAAGCGCAGATGTTGCAAGCAAAAAGAAGATTTGGTATAATAAATTTACTACGCAAAATTTTGTATTTTTGAGATAGATAACCAACAAAGAAAAGGAGAAAAACGCCTATGGAGCACAAAAAGAAAATCGTCACCTTACTACTTGCCTCTGCCCTTTTGACCTCTTCACTCACCGCCTGCCAACAGACGCCCGACGGTGGGGATAAGATAGATAATACGACACCCAAAATCACCACGGTTGAGACGACGCCCGAAACCAAACCCACCGACACGTCAAACCCCAACGAGGTCATACGCGACGTACCGCAGTTGGGAAAATTGAAGCTGTTTTCGGGTAACAATTTAACAAAAGCATCGATTTGGCGGGACGAAAACGGAGAGTTTTTCCTATACATTAACGAGTGGGATGCTTATCGCCAACTATCGGGCTTATCCTCCTATCGTAATTGGTTCTACTTCACGGATAACTGCATTGTGATCGACGATAAGACAACTACAATTTCACTGGTAGATCAAAACGGAAAGCACGACGAGCCAACAATCATTTCCTACCACTTTAACAGAGACAACGCCCTTGTAGAGCTGCATGCCGTACCGCTGAATATCAAAGCAAGCTCGGAGTATGATACCTTCTTTGTCAATATGCATACCACAGATCACGGGTATTACTTTTTGAC
>JAZSFM010000013.1:0-7448 GCA_045532215.1 Eubacteriales bacterium
CGAAGAGATTGCTTGCAATCTCTTCGCGACTTGCCGCCTTCCATTAGGTCGTCCGCTTTTATTTACGATAATCGGTTTTTTTCGGGACGTCGAGGACGTCGTCCCCTACAAGGAATCAAAAACATCACGCGGTTCTGTTCATTTCCAAAAAATAAAATGCCATTTCCGCGAATGATTCAAAACAACTTTTGTAGGGGTCGACGTCCTCGACGACCCGTTGCTCAAAATTTTGCATAACACCGAAAGCGAGCCGCAAAAAATTGCGGCTCGCTAATGTTTTATTTTATTCGGTGCGGTGCCAGTAGTACTCTTGAAAACTATATTTCAAAAAATGTGATGCCATTTCAGGATTGGCAAGATCATCAGCCAAAATTGCTGTGCCAGTTGTAGCAGTTAGACTTGATGTGCGCCACCACTCATTAGGATTGGCGAATATGGCGCTCGTCAATGAATTACAATCAGAGAACGCCCCTGCGCCGATGGTAGAAACAGATGCTGAAATCATCACACTCGTAAGATTGGAACAATTAGCGAACGCATAATTACCGATAGTGGTGACAGAGTCGGGGATCGTTACTCTCGTAAGATTGGAGCAACCCGCAAAGGCATTTGTACCAATTGTGGTGACAGACTCCCCAATCGTTATGCTTGTAAGATTCGAGCAATTAGAAAACGCACTATCACCTATAGTGGTAACAAAGTCGGGGACTACAAAAGTGGTATCAGTTTTGCCATCTGCATATGCAACCAAAACGGTACCATCCTTTGAATAAATATCTCCGTTGATAGAGCGGTATACCGAATTATTTTCATTAACTGTAATTTCCGTTAGATTTGTACAACCGCGAAATGCCCCATTGCCGATGCTAGCGACAGAGTCGGGAATTGTGACGCTTGTAAGGTTGGAGCAATTAAAGAACGCAGAAGATTCGATGGTGGTGACAGAGTCGGGAATCGTGACACTTGTAAGGTTAGAGCAATCACGAAACGCAGAAGATTCGATGGTAGTGACAGAGTCAGGAATCGTTATGCTTGTAAGGTTTGTACACCCAGAAAACGCTCCACTACGGATAATAGTAACCGAATCAGGGATCGTTATACTCGTAAGGTTTGTGCAATCACGAAACATATGCTGAGAGATTGATTTCACACTATTCGGAATAGTGATGCTTGTAAGGGCGGAACAATTTTCGAATGCAGAATAACCAATAGTGGTAACAGAGTCGGGAATTGTTACACTTGCAAGATTAGTGCAACCCGAAAATGCATTTGAGAAAATTCTAATAACAGAATTTGGTATCACTACACTCGTGAGTTTTTCACACCCACCAAACGCTCTATCACCAATAGTAGTAACCGAGTTGCCAATCGTTATATTCTCCAATTTTTGACACCCTGCAAACGCGCGATCCCCAATAGTAGTAACAGAGTTACCAATCGTTACACTTACAAGACTAAAACAAGCATTAAACGCCCAATCATCGATAATGATAACTGAGTGTGGAATCACTACACTTGTTAGACTTTCACAACCATAAAACGCACTAGAACCAATAGTGGTAACAGAGTTGGGAATCGTTACACTCGTAAGGTTGTAGCAGTTATAAAAAGCAAGACGACCAATTCTCTTTACTCCATTGGGAATGGTTATGCTTGTAAGATAAGAACAAGAGTCGAATACTTCATCAAGTATAATTTGGGTATCGGGGTGAATCTCATAGGTATTCACACTTCTGTTGGTCACGTCAATTAATACAGCATAGGGATTTGTGCTATCGCCTACGTATTTTCCAAACTCATATTCGGTATAAAGAGCCGGATTGCAACCATAGAATGCGCGACCACCGATAGTAGTGACTGAGTCGCCAATCGTTGCACTCTTAAGATTGGAACAATCAAAGAACACCAAAGGTTCGATAGTAGTAACAGAACCTCCGATCGTTACACTCCCAAGGTTGGTACAACTTTTGAATGCAGCATAGCCGATGGTGGTGACTTTATAGCCATCAATATCCCCACCGATATAGATATCGCTATCGGTACAAGTACCAATACCTGTAATGGTGCAGGTTTTTCCATCATCGTTTACCTCGTAGGCAAGACCTTGACTTGTGGGGAACGGTTCTTCCGGCGGTTCAGTGGGTGTTTCTTCCAAGGTTGTAGGGGTGGTTGCGTCTGTTGCCTCGGGAGTTGTAACATCATTGTTTGCATTTTCGTCATTTTTACAAGAAGCAAATGCAACCAAGAGCACAAGAATAAGCACGAAAACACATAAAATTTTCTTCATTTTCCTTTTCTCCTTTAAGTCTGTTTTTTCGGTATAAAATAAAAAGTGCGCCAACCAAAGTCAGCGCACCGAAAAACACCAACTCCAATTGTCGCTACACAATTCTCTACAACAGGGGAATTTCTTCCGCATATGCCGAGTGGAGCCGGTGATTTTACCAAGTTCCAATAGCATAAACGAAAAAAGGTACAGTTATCCCTAAAAAAGATAAAACTCCCCTACTATTGTTGTATTGAATTGTGTAGCATATTTATTCTATCACAAAAAAACAGTTTTGTAAATAGATTTGCCAAAATTTGTTTTCTCGCGTGCAAAAAGACTCCCAAAGCGGTTGCTTTGGGAGTCTTTGCTTTTTTATCTCTAGTTACTCTTAATTTCTTGGTTCTTTTGAATAACGTCGTGTGCGCCGCCCTCTACGATACTCGTAGCCGAAACGAGTGTGAGCACTGCCTTCTCTTGCAATTCGGGAATGGTAAGAGCGCCACAGTTGCACATGGTGGACTTGACTTTTGCCAAAGAGATGGCTACGTTATCCTTCAAACTACCTGCATATGGCACGTAGGAGTCAACGCCCTCTTCAAAGGAGAGTTTCTTATCGCCGCCAAGGTCATATCTTTGCCAGTTGCGGGCACGGGCGGAACCCTCGCCCCAATATTCCTTATAGTAAGTGCCACCAATGCTGACCTTGTTCGAGGGGCTTTCGTCAAAGCGTGCAAAGTATCTGCCAAGCATAACGAAATCCGCCCCCATTGCCAAGGAAAGTGTGATGTGGTGATCGTGTACAATACCGCCATCAGAGCATACGGGAACGTAAATGCCGGTCTCCTCAAAGTATCTGTCTCTCTCGGCGCAAACATCGATGAGCGCCGTTGCTTGTCCGCGACCGATACCCTTTGTTTCACGGGTGATACAGATAGAACCGCCACCGATGCCGACCTTAATGAAGTCTGCACCGCATTCCGCCAAGAAGCGGAAGCCGGCTGCGTCAACTACGTTGCCCGCGCCTACCTTTACGCTCTCACCGTATTTTGCGCGAATCCATTCGATGGTTCTCTTTTGCCACTCCGAGAATCCCTCGGAGGAGTCGATGCAAAGCACGTCAACACCTGCCTCGATAAGCGCAGGAACACGTTCGGCATAGTCACGGGTGTTGATACCCGCACCAACCACATATCTCTTGCTCTTATCCAGCAGTTCGTTGGGGTTTTGCTTGTGGGAGTCGTAGTCCTTGCGGAATACAAGATAGCACAGTCTTCCCTCTTCATCAATGATAGGGAGCGAATTGAGCTTGTGATCCCAAATGATGTCGTTTGCCTCTTTGAGTGTAGTGCCCAATTTGGCGCAGATAAGCTTGGAGAAAGGCGTCATAAAAGTGCTAACGCAGGTGGCAGGGTCCATGCGGCTGGGACGATAGTCACGTCCTGTAACAATGCCAAGCAGCTTGCCGTCGGGGCTGCCGTCCTCGGTAATGGCAATGGTGGAGTGCCCTGTTCTTTCCTTGAGCGCGATGCAATCCGCCATCGTTGCCGTGGGAGAGAGGTTGGAATCACTCTTAACAAAGCCCGCCTTATAATCCTTTGCACGCTTAACCATTGCGGCCTCGTCGGCAATCGATTGCGAACCGTAAATGAAAGAAACACCGCCCTCGGTTGCAAGCGCCACAGCCAGACGGTCGCCCGAAACAGACTGCATAATGGCCGAAACCATAGGAATGTTCATCATAATTGCGGGGGTCTCACCTTTGCGGTATTTTACCAAGGGGGTCTTCAAACTAACGTTTGCAGGCACACATTCGGAGGAAGAATATCCGGGAATGAGCAGATATTCGTTAAAGGTATGCGAGGGCTCGTTGATGAATTTTGCCATATCAATTCTCCTTGCTCTGTATTTATTAAGTATAGATTATATCATACAACACTCTGTTTGTCAACAGTATTTTTGACCAAAAAACGCGCTATTTTTTGCCAATGCTTACGCGTTTTTGTCGGCTTTTGCCTCACAGTAGAGGCAACGGTAAACCCCTTCCTCGGCATCGGTAAGCACAAACACGTGCAAAAGCTCTTGCTCGGTTGTGGTAATGCAACGGGGATTGGTGCATTTGATGGCGCCGACAAGCGTCTCTTCGGGAGTCGCTTTTATTGTGTTCTTCTTTGCCTCGTCCAGCAGTTTCAAAATGAGTGCCATACGCATAATTTTGCCATTGAATACCTGCTTGAAATAGCAAGCACGAGGGTCATTGTCGATGGCTACCGCAATTTCGTTGACACGCGGCAGAGGATGCAGGATAGAAAGGTCTTGCTTCGCATTCTCCAGCTTATCGGGGGTGAGAATGTAGCTATCCTTGAGGCGCAGGTATTCTTCTTCGCTGTCGAAGCGTTCGCGTTGAACACGCGTCATATAGAGGATATCTAACTTTGGCATAGCCGCAATCAAGTCGGTGGTCTCCTCGTAAGGAATGGCGTTCTTTTCCATTACCTCGGTTTTGACGTAATCGGGAACGCAAAGTTCCTTGGGCGAAATCAAAACAAATTTGATTCCCGTATAGCGCGACATCGCCGCGATGAGCGAGTGTACGGTGCGGCCGAATTTGAGGTCTCCGCAAAAACCGACGGTGAGATCACAGAGTCTTCCCTTCTCACGCGAGATGGTCAAAAGGTCAGCAAGCGTTTGCGTAGGGTGGTTGTGTCCGCCGTCTCCTGCGTTGATGACAGGGATAGATGCGTTCATTGCCGCTACCAAAGGTGCTCCCTCTTTGGGATGACGCATCGCAATGATATCGGCATAGCATGAAACGGTCTTTGCCGTATCCGCAACGCTTTCTCCCTTTGCAGCCGACGAAGAATTGCCACCTGCAACCGAGAGGACGTTGCCGCCAAGCTCATACATTGCCGCCTCAAAACTTAGGCGTGTGCGAGTGGAGGGCTCAAAAAAGAGAGTTGCCAACTTTTTGCCGCGGCAAGAATCGGCGTACTTTTGGGGGTTTTCGATAATATCGTTTGCTACTGCAATCAGCTCGTCGAGTTCCGCAACACTCAGGTCGCGAATGTCAATCAGATGTCTCATGCCTTCGCTCCGTTTACTGCAAGATAGTTTTTAATACGAGTAACGTTTTCGGCATTTTTTTCGTCCTCTTCAAGGTATTCAATAATGTCGTAAACGTCAACGATGGAGTATACCGGGAAGCCGAATTGCTCCTCTATTTCCTGCATAGCGCCCTTGTCGGTTTGTCCCTTTTCTTTGCGGTCAACCATAATAAAGGTTGCTGCGACCTTGACACCCTCAAGGTGAGAAAGAATTTCCATACTCTCGCGGATAGCCGTGCCTGCGGTGATAACGTCCTCGATGATAACGATCTCCTCGCCTGCTGTGGGAACGTAACCTACGAATACACCGCCCTCGCCGTGGTCCTTGACCTCTTTGCGGTTGAAGAAGAAAGGAACGTTGAGACCGTTCTTAGAAAGTGCAACCGCCGCGGAAACAGACAGCGAAATGCCCTTGTAAGCAGGACCGTAAAGAACGGCTTGCTTGTTGCCGAGTTTTTCAAAGTATGCCTTTGCATAGAATTCGCCAAGGGTGGCGATGTCATTACCGGTTTTGATCATACCCGCATTGATGAAGTACGGAATTTTGCGGCCACTCTTTGCGGTGAAGTCTCCAAATTTCAAAACACCTGCGGACTCTAAAAATTGTATAAATTCTCTTTTGTAATTTTCCATGATTCTATTCCCTCTCAATCAACAAATTCTGCAATGCATCTCTCGTATGCCGCTACGGGGTCAGCGGCGGCGGTGATGGGGCGTCCGACTACGATGTAGTCAGAACCGATTCTCTTTGCCTCGGCAGGAGTCATCACGCGTTTTTGGTCGCCAACGTCGCCATCGGCAAAGCGAACACCGGGGGTAACGGTTACAAAGTTCTCACCACATCTGTCGTGTACCTTGCCTGCCTCCAAAGGAGAGCAAACAACGCCATCCAACCCTGCGTTTTTTGCAACAGTTGCATAATGCATTACAACGTCGGCAATGGGTTCTTTGATGAGCAGATCGTTTTCCATTGTCTCCTGGTCGGTAGAGGTCAGCTGTGTGACTGCGATAAGCATAGGACGTGTACCATCGGGACGAGTCAGCCCCTCGATAGCGGCTTCCATCATGCGACCCGTGCCTGCGGCGTGCAGGTTGGTCATATCCACGTCAAGGCGAGAGAGCACTGCCATCGCCTTTTTAACGGTGTTGGGAATATCGTGGAGCTTGAGGTCAAGGAAGATTTTGTGACCTCTTTTTTTGATCTCGCGCACGATAGCGGGGCCCTCGGCATAGTAAAGCTCCATACCGATTTTTACAAAGGGCTTTCTGCCCGTGAATTGATCAAGAAATGCAAATGTTTTTGCGGCGCTGTCAAAATCGCACGCAATGATAACGTCTTTTCCCATAATCTATCTCCTATTCTCTTCTCTTTATGCAATACCGATGATGTCGGTCAATTTTTCAATTTTGTATTTTTCCATCACACGGGGCAGGTCTGCCACGATGTCACGTGATGCAAAGGGATTGACGAGATTGGCGGCTCCCACTTCAACTGCGGTAGCACCTGCCATCATCATCTCAATGACGTCCTCTGCGGTGCTAACACCGCCCATGCCCACCACAGGAATGTTAACTGCGTGGGCAACCTGATAGACCATTCTCACCGCTACGGGGAAAATGGCCGGCCCCGAAAAGCCGCCCATTTTATTGGCAATGACGGGGGCTTTTTTATTCAGGTCAATGCGCATACCAAGAAGCGTATTGATCAAACTGATGCCATCCGCTCCCGCCTCCTCGCACGCCTTTGCGATAGCGACAATGTCGGTAACGTTGGGAGAAAGCTTGATGATGATCGGCTTGGTTGTAACCGCTTTCACCGCGCGTACAACTTCTGCCGCTGCCTCGGGGCTTGTGCCAAAACTCATGCCGAACCGTGAACATTGGGGCAGCTGACGTTGACCTCGAGCCAGCCGACTTGCTCCTCTTTATCGAGTTTTTCGCAGGTATATGCGTAATCTTCCACCGAAAAGCCGCTGACGTTTGCCATAACCGGCTTGTGGAAGCATTGTTTGAGTTTGGGGAGTTCCTCGCTGATGACCTTCTCCACTCCTGGATTTTGAAGCCCTACGGCATTGATC
>JAZSFM010000070.1:0-2669 GCA_045532215.1 Eubacteriales bacterium
GAAAGTTTTTGATGAAACTTTTTTCAAAAAGTTTCCGAGGTCAAGGGCGCGTAGCCCTTGTCGCCTCGCGCACGAGGCGAAATGAAACCTCGGCGTTCTCTTTTGATAGCTTTTCTCTTGCGCCTCTGCTTTACAAGAGAAAAGCGGCTAAGGACTTTATGTTGATAAATAGTTTTCTGGTTTTCGAAAACTCATTAGCCACTTTTTCTTTTGACGAAATAGGCGCAAAAGAAAAAGTTCACAAAAAGAAAAGCGCCGCAATGGGGGGCGCCGCCCCTCCACCCCGAAAACTTTTTGAAAAAAGTTTTATCAAAAACTTTCATTTGCTTTTTTGCGCAAGCAACAAAAAACGCGCACCGTGTGCGCGTTTTTCTATCAATCCTTGTTGTTTTCTACTACGCGGTTTGCCGAACGCAAAATCTTTTCGCGTAGCCAATAGGGCTCTACAATGCGAAAATCTGCATCCATCGAAAGAAGAAGTCCCAAAAACTTTTCTACGCTGTGGAACTCACAAACGTATCTGTCGTGCGGTGCGCGTGCCACGATGTAATTGCTCAACTCCAGTGCGGTGAGCTTGTTTTTAATCTCTATCGTTGCCGAATAGGGGATCTGCATTTGAATGATCGATTCATCTGCGGCAAGTTCTTGCTTGGAGTGAACGTTGAAAATTTCGGGAATGTAAAGGTCGTCATTGTCCGATGAGAGCAGAACGGGGAGCACGTAGCTTTCCTCGTAATAAAAGCCCTTGCGGCTGTTGTCGTAAGCAATCGGCGCACCGAGCTCGCGGCGGAGATACTCAAAGTCGCGCTGTGCTTGGCGGTGAGAAATACCAAAGCGTTCAGCCAAACGCTGCGCGTTGGGGTAGCTCTTCATTGTCAGTTTTTTGTGCAGCCATTGAATTCGAATGTTGGCGTTCATTGCGCATCAGTCTCCTTCGTCTCGTTTTCATCGGGGGAGGTCGTATCGGGTGCGGGGGCTTGCAGATAGCGCCACTGGCGCAAAGCAACCGTGGCATTGATGCCAATCACCGCAATGGCGGCGATGAAGCAGTATGCGTTCTTCAAACTTCCCGCAATGCTTGCCACGGGAACGGTGAGAATACAAAGAGAGGATGCCACAAGACTTCCAAGAGCCAAGGCGCTATAAAGGCGCGGCAATTCCCGACCGAGCAAATAACGCAACTCGGTGGTAAAATAGAGCATCAAGGGGAGTAGAGCACATTGAACGGCAACCTTGAGCGGTGCGTTCATTTCCATAGAAGCATCAAAATAGAGGATGCAGACCAAAAGCGCACAGGCCAAAGGAGGGAAATATCCCAAATGTGTCAGCTTGCGATCTGTCTCGCTCAAAAGCAGGTGAAGGGCAGAGAGTAACAGAACAACTGCGCTAACAAAAGATAGGATTGCTCGGTTGACAAAGAACTCAATCAACAGAAAGATGCCGCCAATGGCAAAACCGAGAGCTGCAGGAATTGCTATCCAAATCTGTTTTCCAAACGGAGAGGATGTGGCAAGCGGTTTGGGGGCGATCAGCGCACAAAGAACCGCCACAACGAACAAGACAGTTGTGAAAACGTTTGCCAAAACAGGAAGGGGAGCGTTCGCCACAAAATAATGGGTTCCCTTATCGTATGAAATGAGAACGGCGATTTCTTGTAAAAGTGCCGCCGCGGGAATGCCCGCCAAAAGAACGATGCGCAAAATTTTTGCAATTTGCTGTTTGTTCACGGTTGCTCTCCTTTCTCAAATTTCACAGTTACAATTATTATATAACACAAATTTGAACAAAATGTGACGAATTGCACACTTTTCAAAAATAATTATCTTCTTTTTACACAAAAAATTACATGAAAAAGAGCGTTTTATGAGGAAAGGATGTTTTTGGCTCGGTTTCATCGTTCTTTGTAGCCCTGTTTTGTGCAATTTGTATATTTTTGGTGGTTTTATTCATCGAAAATTCTACAAAAACAACGATAAATAAGTGTTGCAATTTTGGCCAATTTATGATATAATATACAAGCTTGATGTGCGATGAAGCGAAAGGTTGCCGTTTCGGGACGCCGAAAACGGGTAATTTTCGTGGAGTATGTCCGTTCAACCGGGCGAAAGGTGTTCACCGTGGCATTATCCGTTGCAATACGGGGCTTCGAAGTGACTTGACTTTTCCGGAATTTGTCCGCGCCAAAAAAAATGGTCGGGGACAAATCCCGCATTTTTCAGGAGAGTCAAGAAACACACGGGGCGGTGTTGTGGTGATGCCTGCCTTGCAAAAACGCGGCCTGCGGACGGATCCCTTCCATTTATATATATGGGACACCGCAGACGAGCGAAATCTGATAAGGAGGCAAATAACAATGGCAGTAAAAGAGAAGATCAGAGTAAGACTCAAGAGCTATGATCACGTACTGATTGACACCGCAGCGAAGAAGATCGTTGAGGTTGCAACCAGAAACGGAGCAGAAGTTTCCGGTCCTATCCCGCTTCCCACTGAGAAGGAGATCATTACCATCCTTCGCGCAGTACACAAGTACAAGGATAGCCGTGAGCAGTTCGAGTATCGCACTCACAAGAGACTGATCGACATTCTCAAGCCGTCTCAAAAGGTTGTAGACGCGCTGATGAGTGTTGAACTTCCCGCCGGTGTTGAGATCGAGGTTAAGATCTGATAAA
>JAZSFM010000114.1:0-2274 GCA_045532215.1 Eubacteriales bacterium
CGAGGTTCGCTTCATCCGTCTGGATTGCAAGGCAACCATCGGTCAGGTAGGCAACGTTGAGCACGATACCGTTAAGGTTGGTAAGGCAGGTAAGACCAGACATAAGGGCATCCGTCCTACTGTCCGCGGTTCTGTCATGAACCCCTGCGATCACCCTCACGGTGGTGGTGAGGGACGTTCTCCCATCGGTCATCCCGGACCGGTCACTCCTTGGGGTAAGCCTGCTCTGGGTTACAAGACCAGAAACAAGAAGTCGCGTACCGATAAGTTCATCGTAAAGCGCAGAAATGCTAAATAAGGAGGGAATATAGAATGAGCAGAAGTCTTAAGAAAGCGCCTTTTGTTGAGGAAAAGCTCTACAATCGTGTTTGCGAAATGAACGCAAAGAACGAAAAGAAGGTTCTCAAAACCTGGTCCCGCGCTTCCACCATATTCCCTGAATTCGTCGGTCACACGATCGCAGTTCATGATGGTAAAAAGCACGTTCCGGTTTATGTAACCGAGGATATGGTTGGCCACAAGCTCGGTGAGTTCGCTCTCACCCGTACCTTTAAGGGCCATGCAGGATCCAAAACTTCCAATAACGGTAAATAATTGAAAGGGGAATTGTAAAATGGAAGCAAAAGCTTATCTGAAATATGCAAGAATTTCCCCTCGCAAGGTTCAAATCGTTCTCGATCTGATCCGCGGCAAAGATGTTGCTACCGCTATGGGAATTCTTCAAAACAAGCCTCGCGCGGCTTCCGAGCTTCTCATTAAGCTCCTGAAAAGCGCAATTGCAAATGCAGAAAACAACTTCCAAATGGATGCTTCTAAACTGTACGTTTCCGAGTGCTTCGTTTGCCCCGGCCCGACTCTGAAGAGAATCATGCCCCGTGCAAAGGGAAGCGCAGACCGCATCCTGAAGAGAACCAGCCACGTAACAATGGCTGTTAAGGAAAGAGACTGAGAGAGGAGGAAACAATAGAATGGGTCAGAAAGTAAATCCCCACGGTCTTAGAGTGGGCGTGATTAAAAACTGGGATTCGAGATGGTACGCAAAAGACGAAGTCTTTGGTGATACTCTTGTTTCCGACTACAACGTCAGAAAGTACCTCAAGAAGGAACTGTATGACGCAGGTATTTCCAAAATCGAAATCGAACGCGATGGCCACAGAGTTAGAGTGTTCGTAAACTGCGCTAAGCCCGGTATGGTTATCGGTCGCGGCGGCGCAGAAATCGAAAAGTATCGTCTGCAGCTGGAAAAGATGGTTGGTATGCCCGTAGCTCTCAACGTTGTTGAGATCCGTCAACCCGACCTCGATGCACAGCTCGTTGCCGAGAACATTGCAAGACAGCTTGAGGGTCGTGTTGCCTTCCGTCGCGCAATGAAGATGGCTATTCGTAACACCATGCGTCTTGGTGCTAAGGGTATTAAGATTAACTGCGGCGGCCGTCTTGGCGGTGCAGAAATCGCACGCTCCGAGCACTATCACGAAGGTACCATTCCGCTTCAAACCCTGAGAGCTGACATCGAGTATGGTTTTGCAGAAGCAAATACCACCTACGGTAAGATCGGTATCAAGGTTTGGATCTACAAGGGCGAAATCCTCAACGAGGTTAACCGTCCCGGTAACAACTCTCGTCGTAACGACCGTCGTGACGGTCGCCCCGATCGCAGAGACAATCGCCGTGGTGATCGTAGAGATAACAACCGTGGCGAGCGCAGAGACAACCGTGGCAACAACTTCCGCGGTGAGCGCAAAGAGAGAACTCCTAGAGAAGGAGGCGCGAAGTAATTATGTTAATGCCTAAAAGAGTAAAGTTCCGTCGTGTTCAACGCGGAAGACTGAAGGGTAAAGCATCCCGCGGCACCGAGCTCAGCAATGGTCTGTACGGCCTTGTTGCAACCGAGCCCGCTTGGATCACCAGCAACCAGATCGAGGCAGCCCGTATCGCTATGACTCGTTACATTCGTCGTGGCGGTAAGGTTTGGATCAAGATCTTCCCCGATAAGCCCATTACCGAAAAGCCTGCTGAAACCCGTATGGGTTCCGGTAAGGGTTCTCCTGAGTACTGGGTAGCCGTTGTTAAGCCGGGCAGAATTCTGTTCGAGATGGACGGCGTTGCCGAGGACGTTGCAAAAGAAGCTATGCGTCTTGCCGGACACAAGCTCCCCATCAAGACCAAGTTCATTTCCAAGGCAGAAGCAAAGGAGGGTTAATCGATGAAAGCAGCAGAACTTAGAAAAATGTCTGCGGAAGCGCTTGAGGCGAAGCTGAAAGAACTGAAAGC
>JAZSFM010000147.1:0-12553 GCA_045532215.1 Eubacteriales bacterium
CCGATGCTTGCCATCGTTGGCTTTCTTTGTGTTGACTTGTCTTATACGATAATAATATCGATGGATTTATCCTTAATGGTAACTGCCTCTACGGGAACGGTGACGTCAACAGTCTCTCCAACGTTGCCGTTATACGCGGCAATCAGCTTTTGACCGTATACGTCGATAACGGCATATTTTGCACGACCGTAGTCCAAGATCTCAAGAACCTTACCAACCAGAACGTTTTCTGCGCCCTCGGTATGAGGTGCCACTGTCAAATACTTTGCCTCAACGATGTATTCAAGCGGCGTGTGGAAGATCTTATTGCCCTTGCAAGCAAATACCTTTTCGCAAATGCTATCGGTAGGAACAAGCTTTGCCTCTCCCACGTTCATATAGAAGTGGTAGAACTTGCGAGACTCGTCCTTTTCTTTTGTAAAGATACCGTCAAGGATATTGGTGAGGTTGAGGGGCTCTACGCCAAGGGCCTCAATAGACATTTGTGTAAAGTCGATATCGAATTTAACCTCGTCATCGATTGCAAATCTTGCACTTCCCTCCTCCAAGGAGAAAAGTGTCAAATCGCCAACTGTGAGGAAGTAAAGCGTTTTGCCGTCAATGTTTTCCATCCATTGTACTTTCGCGCGTCCATTGCCATCACCAAGGGTGAGTGCGCTAACAGGCATGGAAATTTCAGCATCCTTGCTATTTGCGCATTTGACAGCAGTGGGAAGCTGGAAGCTCTGTCCCGCAAATCCAAGCACACTATTTGCAATAGATGCTTTGATAACGTTGACTTCGGGAATTCTGCGACGAATGCTCTTTTCGGTATCCTTATCGAAAACGTGGAACTTACGACGGGAGATCTCAATATCGATGATGTCGCCGCGGCGAACCTCGGTATCGGGGTTTGCCTTGATGATGATGGCACCGCTTTGTGCATCGGGGGTATCGAGATTGAGGTTTGCATAAATAAGCGTTTCACCGCCAAGCACCTCTACTACGCTGACAACTGCCTTGGCAGATGCCCAAGAACCGTCATTATAATTGTTCTTGTTGTAAACACGTACGTCATCGGGACGAATACCGAATACGATCTTATGTGCGCCGTCCATATACTTAACGGGGATCTTATCGGCTTGGATGTACTTCATATCTACGGTAGTGCCGCAATCGAGCGTAAACTTAACGTCCTCACCCGTTTTGGTAACGGTACCGTCGAAAAAGTTCATTTGCGGTGTGCCGATAAAGCCGGCAACGAACATATTATCGGGATATTTGTAAAGATTGATGGGGGTATCGATTTGTTGAACGTAGCCGTCCTTCATAACAACGATACGGGAGCCCATGGTCATTGCCTCTACCTGGTCGTGCGTAACGTAAATAAAGGTGGTACCGAGCTTTTCGTGCAAACGGGAAATCTCCGCTCTCATTGCCGCACGCAGCTTTGCGTCCAGGTTGGAAAGCGGCTCGTCAAGCAGAAATACCTTGGGTTGACGAACAATAGCACGTCCGAGTGCAACTCTTTGACGTTGACCGCCGGAGAGTGCCTTGGGCTTTCTTTCGAGATACTCGGTAATGCCGAGAATTTCTGCAGCTTCCATTACCTTTTCGTGAATTTGATCGTTGGGCATATGAATGGTGCGCAAAGAGAATGCCATATTCTCGTAAACACTCATATGGGGATAAAGAGCATAGTTTTGGAACACCATTGCGATGTTTCTATCCTTGGGCTCAAAATCGTTAACGATCTCATTATCAATACGGAGTTCGCCCGCAGTAATTTCTTCAAGTCCTGCGATCATACGCAACGTGGTGGACTTGCCGCAACCGGAAGGACCGACGAATACGATAAATTCCTTATCGTCAATATCCATACAGAAGTCGTTTACTGCCTTTACGCCTCCGTCATATACCTTGAAAATATGTTTTAGTGACAAACTTGCCATAATATTTTCTCCTTACTGAAAAATTGCTATCGATTGCGGGGGCATAACGAGTTCCCCGTTTTCGTTGAACGAAAACTCTCCCCCAGACGCGTAAAGTGCGCCAACGAGCTCGGTGTAACCAAGCACATCTTTGTTGAGGGTGACTCTTTGTTCAAAAGTATCATCCATGTTGAAGACAATGGTGATCTTTTCACCTTGATACTCTTTGGTGATAACACAGATATAACCGTTCTGTCCTTCGGGATAATAGGTTACCTTACCGCGTGCAATTGACGGGAAACGGTTACGCAGCTCCATTGCGGCTTTGTAATAGTTGAGAATGCTATTAGCATCCGCTTCCTGTTCTGCTACCGAAGGATAGTGATAAGACGTTTCATCTACCGGAGTATTTTCGGGCGGGAGATAGCAATGTCCTTCATAGATATTTTTTGATTCCCACTTCATGGCAATGCGCTTTGCGGGGTCGGAGTTGTTGCCGCCCTTGCTGATCATGCCGATTTCTTCGCCATAGTAAACAAAGGTACCGCCATTCATCATAGAAAGCACGCCTGCCGCCATTTTGACATTCGACTCACCGCCAATAAAGCTACCGGGGCGCATAGTGTCGTGGTTGCCAAGGAAAGGTGCGAGAATCGTATCGCTACCGTAAGTCTCTTGCAAACGCATAAACAACTGACCAATGGCCTTTCCGTTTCCGTTTTTCACTTCCGGTACAATAGAGCCGGTTGCTTGCGAAGCGGTAAAGAGGAAGAAGCTATCGCATCCACTCTCGTAGTAGCGATTGATGAGGTAATCACTGCTGACCCATGCCTCTCCAACAATATAGGACGTGGGCTTGATCTTCTTTGCCTCGGTATTGAGCCAAGAAAGGAATTCAATGTTCTTGTCCACATTGCCGGTATAATAGCTTGTAACAGCATCCAGACGGAAGCCGTCAACATTATAATCGGTGAGCCAATAGTTCATAATGTTCTTGATTTCATTGCGAACATTTTCACTATTGAGGTTCAGGTCGGGCATACCACTCCAAAACTGACCTTCATAGTAATACGGTGTATTGCTTACACTGTGATATGCACCGTCTTTGTTGGTTTTGAAGTTGTAAAAGTCACCGTACGCACCACCGGGAGTTCCATTGTTACGAATATGACTGCATGCCTCAAGGAACCAAGGATGACTGTCACTCGTATGGTTTACAACCAAGTCGATAATTACGCGAATACCGCGCTTGTGTGCCTCGTCAACCAATTTTTTGAAATCGTCGAGCGTTCCGTATTGCGGATCGATTGCATAGTAATCTTTTACATCATATTTGTGATAGGTGGGAGAGGGATGAATAGGCATCAACCAAATGCCGTTAAAGCCCATCTCTTTGATGTAATCGAGCTTAGCAGTTACACCGTTAAGGTCGCCAATACCATCATTGTTGGTATCATAAAAACTGTGAACGAAAATTTCGTACCAGTTGCGATAGTTGTCGTCAATGATGTTCAACGTAACCTTTTCTTTCTCTTCCCCTTCGGGCTCCTCTTTTTTGCAGGAAAACAGAAAAAGAGAGGTAAAAAGAACAGAAAGCATAAGAAGGATAGAAAAAATTTTTTTCATACGTTCCTCCTTATCCCTTAACTGCGCCACCGGTTACGCCCTCAACGTAGTATTTTTGCAACCACATAAAGAGGCCGGTAATGGGTGTTGCCACAATAACGGCAGCCGCACAGAAGGTGGTGAAGTATTGTTGGATCATTTCACGCTCAAGCCATTTATACATACCCAGAGATACGGTATACATGCCCGTATCGGGTACGCCTGCCATAATGTAAGAAACGAAAATGTAATCGCACCAAGGGGAAATGAAAGAAGTAAGAATCGTGTAAATGATGATGGATTTACTCAAAGGGAGAATGATTTTATAAAAGGTTCTAAAACGGGATGCACCGTCGATACGTGCCGCTTCGTCCAAGGACTTGGGAACGGTGTCAAAAAAGCCCTTTGCTATGTAGTAGCTGAGTGCCGCACCCGCAGAGTATACAATCACCAAGCTCAAGTGCGATTGGTAGTTGTCGGGCAGAAGAATTTTGAGCAGGAAGTAAACTGCCGACATACTCATAAAGCCCGGGAACATACCCAAAATGAGCATAACGTTCATCATCGGCTTTCTTGCCTTAAACTTCATACGGCTGAAAACGTATGCAACAGAAAGCACAAAAATGGCTGTAATGATACAACTGCAAATTGCAATCAGAAGTGTGTTACCGTACCATTGCAAAAACTTGGTTTCGGTAAAGAGTCTCTTGTAATTATCGAGCGTCCATTCCTGCGGGAAGAAGGTAGGTGACCACGCACCCGGCTCCTTGCGGAAGGATTGCACAAGCAGATAAAAGAGAGGGATGATCCAGATAATAGAAAGAACAGTCAGTACGATTTGTCCTACGGTGTCACCGAAAATTCTCTTGAATTTCATGCCGCCTCGACGCTTTTTCTTCTGCTTGCTCTTCTCAATTTCAGCTTCCATTTGGTCGATCTTTTGCCAATTGGTAAGCTCCTTGTTCTCCTGAAGAGCAACGTTTTCGTTTTTGATAGGTGTACTCATTGGAAATTATCCTCTCCTTTCACCGCCGAGGACTTATTGTAAACGATAAGACTAAACACAGCGGAAATTACAAACACCAAAATACCGATAACCGATGCCAATTTGTAGTTTCGGTCGGCACCAAGGGACAACTTGTACAACCATGTGATAAGCAGGTCTGTTCCCTTTGCACCGTCGGTATAGAGCATAATGTCACCGGGGCCACCGCCACTGAGCAGGTAGATAACGTTAAAGTTGTTGATGTTACCGATAAACTGCGTAATCAGATAAGGACCTGTGACAAACAACATATAAGGAAGCGTGATCTTAAAGAAACGGCGCGCGGGAGATGCTCCATCGATACGAGCCGACTCATAAAGATCGTTCGGAATATTCATCAGGATTCCCGAGCACATCAGCATACTGTAAGGAACACCGATCCACATATTAACAATAACGATGCAGATACGTGTGGTATTGATGTCGATACCAAACTTGAGGTGGTAATCGAAAATGCGCTCGATAAGTTGGGTGATAATGCCACCGCCCGAACCGAGAATACCGCCACCGGTATCGAGCATTTTGGACATGATCAAAAGAGATACGAACTGCGGAACGGCAATGGTTGCAACAAACAAGGTGCGGTAAAGCTTTTTGAGTTTGATACCCTTGCGGTTGATGAGCATTGCCAACAGCATACCAAAAATGTAGCTGGTAAAGGTTGCGAGAACCGCCCAAATCAGCGTCCATCCAAGCACACGCCAAAAGGTCGCGCCCAAAGTACTGTTCTCGGAGAAAAGTTCCTTAAAGTTGTCAAAGCCAACCCAATGGAACAGATGAGACGGAACCTCGTGTGCCGCATCATAGTTGGTAAATGCAATCAAAATCATTGTAACCAACGGGATAACGGTGAACACAAACAAGCCAACCATTGGCAAAGAGAGCAACGTCAGGTGGAATTTGTTATCCAGCAAATCGTTTACGTCCTTGCCAAAGCTCTTCGGCTTTTTGCCAATGATGCGATATTGCTCAAGCTCGTAGCTTTCTTTGGTTGAAGCAACGTAAACAATGATAAAGAAAACGATAACAAACAGAGTCAGGATACCGTACAGAAGAATCAGAAAAGAATTCTCGCCGGGCATGATGTCGTAAACACCGTTTTCTGCATCCCAAAACTCATGTGTTTCAACACGGCCGATGCTTCCGCCGCCAATGAAATTTTCAAAGCATCTTACAAGATAGTTGCCGCCAAAAAGCACCATGTAGAGTACAAAAGCGACTTCCAAGAATAAATAAATGATACCGCGAACAATTTGACCGCGGAAAAGATGGCTCAAACCCATAACAAGGTGAGAGGACTTGGTAAGAGCATCTCCATACCAAAAATTTTGTCCAAACTCCTTAAATCCACGTCCAATGCCAACAAAAAAGCCAATAATGGCACGGAAAATGCGAACAAAAAATCCTGCGATACCCTTTCCAAAATTCTTAAAGAACTGTGAGATTTTATGGATGAAGCGTTGCCACGGTGTCATCCGATAATGATTGAGATCCATTGATAACCTCCTTCTTTGACTTAAGATGGGGACTGCTGCATACAACAGTCCCCGAAAAAAGAGATATTATTTTGCAATTTGAGCAACGAGTGCATCCAAAAGCTTTTGAAGCTCTGCATCTGTGTAGAACGTAAGCAGATCGCCTGCCTCTTTGTGCTCGATGAAGGGAGTAATCAAAGCTCCCATGGGAGTCCAGTAGTTACCGGGAACGCTCTTTTGTGCGCGGCTGAACTTAGCTTGCTCCATAACAGCTGCGATAACAGCATTGTTAGCAACTGCCTCGGAAGCTGCTACTGCCTTGTTAGAAGGACCGAAGCCACGGGTTTCGAATCTCTTGAGCTGATTTTGCTCGTTGGTGAGCCACATTGCAAGCTTGTGAGCTTCAACCTTATTTTGGCTGTAGTTGTTAACACCGATAAGCTTGCAGCCCATGTAGGTGGTGAGTTGTCTTTGCTCGCCGCCGATTTCAACGGTAGGAAGCTTAGCAACGCCCATGTTTGCGCCAAGCAGGCCTTGAACAGCTTGTGCATTCCAAGTACCGGAAACGCCTGCTGCTGCTTCTACAACACCTTCAGCGGTGGGGGTAAAACCTGCAATCAGCTTGCTATCGTCTGTTTGGATAACAAGTGCGGGATGGTTAACGTACTTAACAAGCGCCTTCATAACCTCAAGACCTTGTGCATTGTTGTAGTTCAAAGATACACTTTGTTCAACCATGCTATCGTTGTAGGTTACGTTGTAGCCAAGCTCGGGATATGCAAAGAAGAAACTGGAAAGATACCAACCGTCGTCGTTGAGCTTGAAGTGAACCTTTTTGCCTGCAGCATGTGCAGCGTCGAGGAGCTCATCAAGAGTGTCAACTTGGTCAGCACCGATAACGGACTTATCGTAGTAAAGGAAGAGGGTGTTATCCTCGGTCATGGGGTAAGCGTAGAGACGCTCTTGACCGCCAACAGTAGCAGTTGCAGCGTCAACAGAGGTAGCGGAGTTGTTGTCTTTTACAAAAGTTTCATAGTCACCGCCAAGACGAGCAAGAGCGCCACCTGCGATGAGCTTGTTGATTTGGTCACTTGCAAAAGAGAATACGTCAGGACCGGAGGTTACGTCATTGAGAACCTTATCGGCTGCGTCACCTTCGCCTTGAACACCAAACAGGAACTTGTATTCCTTATCGGGGTTAGCTGCTGCGAATGCTGCGCACATTTCTTTGAGCATCTCTTGGTCTTCTTGAGAACCCCAAACAGTCAGGGTTACTTTTTGCTTTTCGCCACCATTGTTGTTATTATTATTGTTATTGCAAGCAGCGAATGCCATGCAGAGCATCAGCAATGCAATTACAAGGGAAAGAATTCTGATCTTTTTCATAATTTTCTCCTTTTTTGTATTTTGTGTTGTTAGGTTAAAAATGCGGGGCGGGCTAAGCCCCGCCCCGCAAGGGTTTTTGGTAACTATTTTAAATTAGTTTTTGGTTGCAGTAACAACGCCGTCAGCAAGAGTAATGGTGTAAGTACCAACCTCGGGAATGATTACGTTGTCGCCGTTGGTTGCGTTGCCGTACCAGGTAACATTACCGGTAGCATCAACGTTGATGATCTTAACAGCGGAGATTTGGTCAGCGCCGAGCCAATCAGCGTTGTCCTTTTGAGTCCAAGTGTAGGTGGTGGAAACTGCATCGCCTGCAACTTCGATCTTGTTTTGAGATTCTGCTCTCCAGGTGTCACCGTCGCCGATGGTACCAACGAGATAGTAACCTTCGAGCTTAGTAGCGGTAATAAAGCCACCCTTGGTAAAATCAGATGCATCGGTAAGAGTAAGAACGATTTCATACAGACCGTAAGAATCAACGGTCAGATTATTATCATTAGGATTGCCGTTGTCAATACCAAACCAAATGTCTGCATCCCAGCCTGCATAGCCATAAACTGCTTTGCAAGCGCCAACGAAGCCGGTCATCCAAGAAGCATCGGTGTCTGCTTCGGTAAAGGTGTAGTATGCCTTGTAGGTGGTGTCGTTAACCTTTTCGAATTCAATACCGGAGCCACAGTTCCAATATTGACCGCCGTTAACTACGCCTGCAAGCCAGAAAGACTTAGCAACTGCTTCAATAGTAGCAGTATCGCTTGCTACGCTGTAAGCAACTTTGTATACGCCTGCTTCGAGAGCGAGGTTGCCGCCTTCGTTCCAAGTGCCACAGTTGTCTACTACAGTGATCTTTTCTGCGCCGTACCAAACATCGCCAATCTTGTTGCGAAGCTTGATTTCAGCGGGCTCGGTGATGTTGAGCAAGAAGGAGAAGTTTTCCTTAGTATCGTCAGCGGTCATCTTGAAATCATCGCTGAAGTCCCAGTTGGAAACAGTACCACAGATGTACATATCGTGAGTTTCAGCAAGGGGTTCCTTCTTTTCTACGAGTTCGTAGGTAATGGTGTTGTCAGCGGGATGATCGGGATAAGTGGTGTAGATGATCTTGTAGATACCATCTTGACCTTCTGCGAGGAAGATGTTCCAAGTCCAGTATTCCTTGTTGAATTCGTCGTGACCTTCGAAAATTACAACGCCGTTGCTATCTTTAACGGTTGCGTACTTCTTGTCAGCAGCGGTGTAGGTGTTGTTATCGTATCTGTTAGTACCATCAGCATACTCAACGCCGGGAACGTAACCGATACCAACTTGACCGTCGTAAGTACCGCCGTAGCAGATTTGGAATGCGTCGCCTGCGTACATGAGAATTTCGATCTCGTATACGTTAGCGGAAGCGTTCTCGGTCTTGGTCATAACGAGGTGTTGCATGGAGTTGTCGTGATTCCAACCACTTTGCTTCATATCGCCGGAACCTGTACCGATGAGGTAGTATTCCTTATCATCAGCTACGAATACGTTGCTGGTGTACTTAGCAAAAATGTCGGTGTCTTCGTTAATAACGGTGTCGAAGTTGAATTCTTGGGTCAGGGATGCTTCTGCATACCAGCCGGTGAAGTCTTTGCCTTCAACTACAGGAGGAGTCCAGGTAGTGAGTTTGGAACCCTTTTCTACCTTATCTTCTCTGAGAACTTTGCTGCCTTGGTACCAGGAAACGGTTACCATGTCTTTCTCTTCTTCAGACTTCCTGAACAGATCGCAAGATGCGAAGCAAGCCATGGTAAGAGAGAGAGCCATAATGAGTGCGATTACAGATAAGAACTTTTTCATTGTCTTTCTCCTTTTTTGAATTATTTTTTTGAGCTTTTTGCCCTTTGGGGAACCCTTTAATCGCGTACAAGAGTTTTGCCCCTATGGTTATATTATACAACTTCCCTACGGGAAAGTCAAGCGAATTTGAGAATTTCTACCTAATGCACAATTTTGAAACTGTGTTCTGTGCAAATTGCGCAATTTTTTGCGATTTTTTTCGAAAATTTTCGAACTTACAATTTCCAAACATTTTCAGAGTAATCGAGGATGGATCGGTCAGAGGAAAATTTTCCGCCGTTTGCCGTGTTGCGAACACATTTTGCAAGGAACTCCTCGCTGCCGTAATCGCGGTTGAGCTCACTCTTAACACGAACGTAATCGCGGAAGTCCTTGAGCACGAGATAGTGGTCGGCACTCCAACCGCCAAAGAGAGATTCCTTGACCGAACGGAACATTCCGCTGCCTTGATCGTCAAAGGTGCCGTCGTCAAGCGTATCAACGATTCTCTTAAGCTCGGGATCGGAGTTGTAGATCTCCCAAGGATTGTAATTCTTCTTGATCTCTTTTACTTCTTCAACAGTCGCGCCAAAGATGTATTCGTTCTCGCGACCTGCTTCTTCGCAAATTTCAACGTTTGCACCGTCCATGGTTCCAAGAGTGACCGTGCCGTTGAGCATAAACTTCATATTACCCGTTCCGCTCGCCTCCATGCCTGCCATAGAGATCTGTTCGGAGATATCTGCTGCGGGCATGATCTTTTCGGCATAAGAAACGTTATAGTCGGTAACGAAAACAACGCGAAGCTTATCGTTGACCTCGGGATCGTTGTTGACCTTATCGGCAATGGCGTTGATAAACTTGATAACGCCCTTTGCGTTCCAATATGCGGGGGCTGCCTTTGCGCCGAAGATGAATGCGGTGGGCTTAAAGTTTGGCTCCTTGCCTTCTTTGATGCGGAAATAATAATAAAGGATGGAAAAAGCGTTCATCAGCTGACGCTTGTACTCGTGAAGTCGCTTTGCCTGCACGTCAAAAATGAATTCGGGCGGCAGCTCGACGCCTTCTCTCTTGAGAACGTATTCCGAAAGCTGTTGCTTTTTCAAATACTTGATCTCGGCAAAAGCGTGGCGTACCTCGGGATCGTCTGCATACTTTTCAAGCTCCTTGAGGCGTTCAAGGTCTGCTTGCCAGCCATCGCCGATCTTTTCGGTGATGAGAGCGGAAAGCTCGGGGTTGCAGAGTGCGAGCCAACGACGGGGCGTTACACCGTTGGTAACGTTGAGGAACTTTTCGGGATACACCTCATACCAATCGCGGAATGTGCTTTCCTTGAGGATCTCGGTGTGCAGAGCAGCTACACCGTTGATCTTATTGCCCGCGTAAATGGCTACGTTTGCCATATGTACAGTATTATCTCTGATGAGGAAGAGCTTGCCATCCGGGAATTCCTTCTCAATGCGTGCTTGCATCTTGTTCAGGATTCTTGCAATTTCGGGGAGCAGCTTGCGAACGCGATTCATATCCAAACGCTCAAGCGCCTCACCGAGAATGGTGTGGTTGGTAAAGTTGAATACCGAACGTGCCAAGAGGAATGCTTTTTCAAACTTCATTCCCTCTTTCATTACAAGGCGAATGAACTCGGGAATAGCGAATACGGGGTGCGTATCGTTGAGCTGAAGTGAGATATGCTCGTTGATTTTTTCAATAGGAAGACCCTTTTGCTTGTGCTTGCGAATCAAATCCTGCACCGATGCCGATGCAAAGAAGTATTCTTGACGCAGACGAAGGAGTCTGCCCTTCTCTGTAGAATCGTTGGGATAGAGGGCGTAGCTGATGCTTTCGCAGCGCACGTTGTCTTTGGCGATTTTGTCGATCTGCATGCTGTCAAATGCAGCAAAATCGAAGCTGCCGGGCTGCTCACTCTGCCACAAGCGCAGGGTGTTGATGGTCTTTCCGCCGTAGCCGATGATAGGCATATCGTAAGGAACTGCCTTGGTGGTGAAGTCGGAGAACTTTACAAGTACGCTCTCGTCTTCTTTACGGTAGCTCCAAGGGTCACCGTGTTTTTGCCAGTCGTCTGCGTTTTCCTTTTGGAAGCCGTTCTCAAAGCTTTGGCGGAACAATCCATAGCGGTAACGAATACCGTAACCGTCAAGCGGAATACCAACGGTTGCACCCGACTCGAGATAGCAAGCTGCAAGGCGTCCAAGACCGCCATTACCAAGCGCTGCATCCTCAATGTCCTCAAACGCGGTGATATCTACTCCACGCTCTGCGAGAATGGCCTTGACCTCGTCAAGCTTGCCAAGGTTGTAAAGGTTTGCAAAAATAGCACGGCCTACCAAAAACTCTGCCGAGAGGTAGCCAACCCTTTTTTGGGGGGCTTCTTTGCATTTTTGCCATGTGTCGGCAATTTCTGCCATGGTGGCACGGCTAACAGCGCGGTAGAGCTCGGAAGTTGATGCGTGTTGCATATCAACACCGTTATTTGCCGCGAGAAGTTCTTCAACTGTCTTGATCCATTTGTTCATAATTTTAGAGATTTCCTTTGCGATGATTTATCTATTTGCTTTTTTTACCATGCGGGCAAGCTTTCCTGCCAATGTATTCTTCAAATCCTTTGCCTCGTAGCGCCAGCTCCAGTTGCGATCACTGAGTGTGCCGGGGGTGTTCATACGGGACTGGGCACCCGTTCCCAAGAGATCCTGCAGGGGTAAGATCACATATTTTGCGCAACTGCCGTAAGCCAAACGAACGGTTGCCTCGCGTGCACGTTGCATCGTTTCGGCATCATTCAGCTGACACGGACAATAGGAGAAGCGTTTGTTTGCTTTTTTGCACTCGGATACGAGATCCTTGTAAAATACCTCACGTGCTTCCTCATCGAGGTCCTGCAAGAACTCAATGAAGGTTGCATTGTCGTGTGTTCCTGTGTAAACAACACAGTTGTCGCTCTCGTAATTCGAGGGCTTAAACTCCTGCTCAGGGTTGCCGTCAAAGGCAAACTCCAGAACCTTCATACGGGGGTAACCTACGTTATTCATCAGGCGGTAAACGCCCTCATCGAGAATACCGAGGTCCTCGGCAATAATCTTCCAATCCTTTTTGCCCTCAAAGAGAGATTCCTTCGGTCCGTCGCACCAGCGACCAACCTTTGCATTCACACTGCCCGCGGGGATAGCATAGAAGCGGTCAAAGCCGCGGAAGTGGTCGATGCGCACGATATCGTACATCGAGAGTGCCTTTTGCAGTCTTGCCGTCCACCAGGAGTAGCCGTCCTCTTTCATTTTTTCCCAATTATAAAGAGGATTGCCCCAAAGCTGACC
>JAZSFM010000001.1:0-10229 GCA_045532215.1 Eubacteriales bacterium
CCGCCAATGCCTGTAAAATCATAAAACAATGGATTTCTGGATAGTGCCCACGTTTTGGCATACTCAACGGCTCTTTCTCGGTTATAGGGCTTTTGTATCAGCATATCTTAACGCCTCCTTACATATTCTAAATACAGTATATGCCAAAAAAACAAACCTGCCCGCGCCAAGCGGCGCGGGCAGTTTGAATTTTAGGGAACAAATGTGTTAAACATTGTCTCCATATCTATCATCGTATTTTTCAACTTAACTGTGATGCTCTCTTGCGTACCGTTATTTTTATCACCAAGCACCAATATGTAGCGTGTTCCCGTCGTTTTGGAAATAGCAGAGGTTACAATAAAGGACTCATTGGTATAACCCGTTTTGCAGGCCTCAAGATTGACGCCAGTGAGAGAAAACGAGGGGTATTTATCGAGACGGCTCAAATAAGAGGGTTTAAGATTGACGTTGTAAGTCTCGGGAACGCCATCGTTTTCCCAATGTGCGGTTATGGTGTAGTTGATGGTTCGCGGCTTAAGAATATCCGCAATCAAATCGCATTGCATTGCGTACGCCATAATTTGTGCCATATCACGTGCGGTGGTAACGTTGGTTGTACTATCAAAACCAACGGCATTATCGAAGTGTGTATCAGCAAGACCAAGCTGTTGTGCTTTTGCGTTCATCATATTGACAAAGGATTCCTCTGTTCCTGCCACCTCTTTGACGATCATATAGGTACAGTCCGCCGCCGACGAAACGCCAATGCCATAAAGCAAGTCTTTGATGGCATAGGTATCACCAATGCAAGTAATTCCGCCGGAGTCTTGCGGCAAGGAGAGTTCTGTTCCAAAATAATTGCCGCTGGTAACGTGCTCGACAACATCATAGGAAAGCGGTAGTTGACGATTCAGATCGTCTGTTGTTAGATTTTCGCAGGCAACAATGAGCGTCATGACTTTTGTCATAGATGCAGGAGAGAAAGCGACGTCAGCGTTCTTTTGCGCTACAATTTTGCCGCTTTGCAAATCAATCAAAACCGCATAATAGGCATCAATTTCATTTGATACCGTTTGTGTGCTGGAATCAGGAGTCGCATACGGAATAACCGTTCCACCTGCAAAGATAGCATTGCTTTGATTTTGCGGTGGCGTTGTTATTTGATTTTGTGGGGTGGTAATGCTTCCATTGGAAGGCGGCGTTTTATCGCTCTCGCAGGATCGCAAAGACAATATGCTAACGGTGAATATTAAAAAAACGGTAAGAGCCAGCAAAAAAATTGCTGTCAGTCCTTCGCCGTCTATCCGTTTTGCGGTGTTTTTAGGAGTTGGAGGTTTGTTCACGTATTCTACTCCCTTCGTTGTTATTCTCTACTAAAATTGTACCATAAAAAGCTCTCTCTTGCAAGATATTTTGAAAAGATTTTGAAAAAAGTTTTCGAGAATTTGAGAAAAAAAGACAAAATTTATTGACAACACAAAAAAACTATGGTACAATTAATTTAGAATTATTTTAATCACTATGGAGGTCTACTATGGCATTATTTAATAAGAAAAAAACTGAAGAAATCAAAAAAGAAACGGCTGCAAAAACTCCCGCCGCAGAGGAAAAGAAAGGACCGTCCATACATAACGTAAAGGTTCCCACTGCAAAGACCGCACCCCAAAAAGCGGCTCCCGCAAAAGCCCCGACCGCAAAAACAGCTCCCGCAGCAAGTAAAGTTGTTGCAAAACCTGCCGCAAAGGCACCCGCTACGCAAAAGACCGTAAAACCCGCAACCAAAACGGCTCCTACCAGACCCACAGTTAAAGCAGCTCCCGCAAAGCCCGCTACTCCCAAGCCCGTGGCTAGCAAACCCGCTTCCAAAGCACCTTCTGCAAAAGCATCTACAAAATCTGCAACAAGCACAAAAAACACCATCGTTCCGGTTTCCAAAGTTCCTGCAGGTGTTCCGATTGTTCCCCGCCCCTTCTTTATGAAGACCGAGGAAGACGTTCGTCTTGCTTTCGACCAAGCAATCGCTGAGGCAGATGCACAAATCCTCAAAAACGGCGCAAAAGCTGTTGGTAAATACGAGTTTGAACTTGAAGTTGACGGTTTCCACTTCTACTTAATTGCAAACAACGGTCAAATTCTGTTCGATAGCCCCAGTTTTACCACACTGATTGGTGCTCTTAAGGGCATTGAAACCTTCAAAAAGACCGTTGCGGAGGGTGAATTTGATATTCGCGCTGATAAATTTAATCGCTATCGCTTTGTTTTGGCTCGCAAGTATTATGGTGAAAACTATGACACGAAGGATCAATGCCAAAAATGTGCCGATTCGGTAAAGAACTTTGCAAACAATGCTCGCATCATCCGCTACACGCCCACCAAGGAAGCGCTTGCTACCTTTGAAGCTGCAAAAGTTTCTAAGAGATCGCCTGACGACATCGACTGGAAAGCAATTGAAAAGGGCGAAGCAAAAGCTGCAAAAATGGGCAAGTTTGAAATTTGCAAAGAGGATGACCAATATGCTTTCTACCTTTTGGCAAACAACGGTCAAATTCTCTACTGCAGCCGTCTCTATGCATCCGAAGCCGCTTGCCGCAAGGGCGTTGAGTCCTTCAAGCGTGCAGCATACGTTGGCAACTTCTTTGTAGATCGCGACAAATTCGGCAACTACCGTTATGTTCTCAAGAATATCGGTTCTGCCCCCTCTTTCATCGGTGAGTCTTATGATAACAAACCCCAATGTGAAAAAATCATTGACTCTGTAAAGAAATTTATCGTTTCCGCATCTATTGAATTGGAACAGTAATGATTCATAAAAACAGGTCCTCGCGTTTGCGAAGACCTGTTTTCATTTGTTTAAGAAAATAAAAAAGCCGCAATGCGGCTTTTTTATTTTTGTTAAGCTTGGGTCAAAACTACCAAAACGAGAGAAACAAGAACAACCAAAACAGAAACAACAACGGTCAGCTTAGAAAGCAGCTTATCAATAGAAGAGCCCTTTGTTTTGCCGAAGAAGGTCTCTGCACCACCGGCGATGGTACCGGAGAGGCGCTTGTCCTGTGCGGATTGGAAAAGAACCATAAGCGTAAGCGCTACGGATAAAACGATCAGTACGATACTCAAAGCGAGTTCCATAATTTTATACCTCCAAAAAACTTTTCAGCCCATTTTTAATGCGGGTCTATAATCACTTTTCATATTATAGCACAATTCTTTTGAAATTGCAATAGTTTTTTTGATTTTTATCTTATTTTTTTAGATATTTATGGGAATTTGTTAACATACACACAGCATTTGCGATTTCACTGACAGTATCGGATGCGACCATCGAAACAGCACTTCCCTTTTGTTGCGCCAACTCACCTGCAAATCCGGCAAGATATGCCCCCGATGCAACCGTGAGTGCATCGGGCTTGAGATATGCGCAAAGTCCTGCTAAAATACCAGAAAGAACATCACCACTGCCTGCCGTTGCCATTCCGGCACAACCGCGGTTTGAGAGGTAGGTTACGTCTCCATCAGTGACAATCGTACAACAACCTTTGAGCAAGAGAATAACGCCATATTCTTTTGCGAACGCTTTTGCGCAGGTGATAGGATCTGTTTCGATCTCGGAAATCGAAAGTCCACAAAGGCGTGAAAACTCCATCAAGTGCGGCGTTAGAATAAGGGGGGCTTTTACCTTTGTGAGTAAGGTCAAATCCATTTTGGCGAGTGTATTCAGCCCATCGGCATCAATGATGAGGGGCTGATGCGCGTTTTTGAGAAGATACGAAAGAATATCTTTGTAAGCGTCGGAACTTCCCCATCCCATGCCAACGGCAATGGATGCATAACGAGAGAGAATTTTATCAAGAATTTCGGGCGAATAGATCATTTTGCCGCTCTTGTCTGCCGGGATTGGAAGAAGCGTGCTCTCAAGCAGATACGGTGCTACCGCTTGTGTACTGGTTTCGGGGACAGCAAGTGTGACAACACCGCATCCGACGCGCAAAGCAGACGCGCTCATGTTGGCAAGCTTGGCAGCGCCCAAATATTCCACGCATCCCCCCATAACGACAACGTAGCCGTAGTTGCCTTTGTGCGCATAATTTTTGCGCTGCACAAAGAGGTTAGCAACATCGTATTCTTCTAACAGGAAAATATTTTCGTTGGATGTTTGAATTCCAATGTCCACTGCGGTGTGTGCCTTGATGACATCCTTGGCTTGTGCTAAAAAGTGCCCCGGTTTGTAGCTTTGAATGGCAACTGTCAAGTCAGATTGAATGCAAGGCGTACCCAATCCGTTATCTCCGCCAAGACCGCTATTAATGTCGGCACAGATGACAGATTTTCCGCTTGCGTTAATGGCATCAATCAATGCCGCAGTCGTTTCGTTGGGCGTGCCGTGAAAGCCGATGCCGAATATACAATCAACAATTTGAGCATAAGGAGAAAAATCAAACGAACCGCTCCAAAGGGTGTGACAGATTCCCTTTTGTTTGCAAATGTCAAAATAATATTCTCCGTCCTCGGAAAAGCGGTTAGAGAGAAGAAGCAAATCGCACGAGAGGTTTTCCTTTTGCATTAAGGCAGCGAGCGCATAACCGTCGCCTGCGTTGTTGCCTGTGCCACAGACAATGAGGGTTTTGCCTGTCCACGCGTAGCTATCGAGTATTCCTTTTGCGGCGCGCAACATCAATTCACGCGAGGGAGTTCCCGCCGCGATGGTGGCTTTGTCACTCTCTTGCATCACTTTTACACTAACAATTTGCAGCATATCACTCTCCCCTTTCCTTCCTTTTTATATATTTTATCACATTCGGGCGCATCTGTCAACAAATTACCATATTTTTAGGGGTTCCCTTTTTACGCTTTTGGGATTATAATGATAGTAACGAAAAAGGTTTCTTAACGAAAGGAGGGACTTTGCATGGAACTGATCCGCATCAGTGACAGCAAACTGAAAATTATGTTGACTCCTATGGATATGCGACAGTTTGAACTCTCGACCGACAACTTTTATGACGACAGTGAAAAAATGCACCGCTCGTTCCGCCTACTTCTTGACGAAGTAAGACGGCAAAGCGGATTTGAGGCAGACGACCATCGCATCTCGGTGCAATACTTCCCCTCACGCGAGGGCGGATGTGAAATGTTCATCAGCAATCTTTCAGGGGAACGCGATAGAGGAACCTGCGCCTTGACGCCGGCACAGGAAATAAAACCCGTCACGCGCACGCGCGGGAGCTTTTGCCGCTCGTTTGCCTACCGCTTTGAGGGGCTTGACGAGTTGCTCTCGGTTTGCCGTCGGCTCTTGCCGATGGATTACATAACTGCCAGCAGTGCGTATCGAGACGATACAGGGAGATACTACCTCATTTTGAACACCTATGCCGCCTCTCCCTTTGCAATGCCCGAGGAACTCTATTTTGTTGTGGAATACGGACACCTCGAAAACGCCGCACAGCTTCGCCTTTACCTTTCCGAACATGGCGCGGTTGTTTGCGCCGAGGATGCCGTTGGCACTCTTGGGGCGATAGCGTAAAACACAAAGGACTGACTCAAACTGAGTCAGTCCTTTGTGTTTTTGAAAGAATGTTAAAACGTCATCGTCATTTGGTCGGTTTCGTTGATGTTATCGAGGACACCGTTGGCACGGAGCATTTCAATAACCGATTTGGAGATTTTGGCGCGGATTTGCAGATCTTCCACCGAGAAGAAAGGTTCTTCCTCGCGTGCTTTGATAATGTTTTGCGCCGCGTTTTCACCAAGTCCCGGGAGTGAGGAGAACGGCATACGGATGGCACCGTTTTCGGGTTGGAAGATAAATGCGTGCGATTTTTCCAAATCGACGGGCAGGAACTTAATTCCACGTGCCATAGCTTCCAGCGTCAGCTGCCATACGGGAACACTGCTCTGCTCCTTTTGCGATGCCTCCTTGCCGCGCTTTTGAATATCGCGCAGGAGTGCAACCACGCTTTGTCTGCCGCCCCCTGCCACCTGCGCATCAAAGCCGTTGGGCGCTACGGTGAACATGGTGCAATAGAACGCTACGGGCTGATGTACCTTATACCAAGCCAAGCGAATTGCCGACATAACGTATGCCGCTGCGTGTGCCTTGGGGAACAGATATTTGATCTTTTTGCAGGATGCAATATACCACTCGGGAACGTTGTGCGCGCGCATATCGGCTTCCCACTCGGGGGTAAGTCCCTTGCCCTTACGAACCGCTTCCATGATTTTGAACGCGGTGGCGTTTTCAAGCCCGTAGCGGATCATATCCAGCATAATACCGTCACGGGTACCGATAACGCGAGAAATATCACAAGTTCCCTCTTTGATGAGGTCTTGCGCGTTGCCAAGCCATACGTTTGTACCGTGTGTCAGACCCGAGATCTGCAAAAGGTCGGCAAAGTTGCGCGGCTTTGCATCCAGCAGTACCTGCTGAATAAAGAGAGTTCCCAATTCGGGCAAACCGTAAGTACCGATCGTACACCCCTCGATATCCTCGGGGCGGATGCCAAGCGGCTTTGTAGACTCAAAGAGCTCGTAAGCCGAGCGGTCGTTCATGGGAACGTCGAGCACAGACGTATCGGTGAAGCGCTCGAGATACTTATACTTAGTGGGAATATCGTGTCCAAGCTCATCGAGCTTGAGGATGGTATCGTGCAAGTAAGAGAAGGCAAAGTGCGTTGTGATGATATCGGAGTTAGGGTCATCCGCAGGGTGCTGAACGGGGGTAAAGTCGTAAACATCGTACTGCGAGGGCACGACAATAATGCCGCCCGGGTGCTGTCCCGTGGTTCGCTTTACGCCTACGCAGTTTTTAACAAGACGGTTCATTTCGGCACGCGGTAAGCTGATGCCCTTTTCTTCAACAAACTTTGCAACGTAGCCATATGCGGTCTTGTCGGCAAGCGTGCCAAGGGTTCCCGCGCGGAATACGTGGCCCTCACCGAAGAGCTCCTCGGTGTATTTATGCACTCTTCCCTGTACGTCACCCGAGAAGTTAAGGTCAATATCTGGAGATTTATCGCCGTAGAATCCAAGGAAGGTCTCGAACATAATATCGTGACCGTCTGCCATGTATTTGGTTCCGCACTTCGGGCAATTTTTGTCGGGCAAATCGAAGCCAGAACCAACCGAGCCGTCGGTGAAGAACTCGTTATGCTTACATGCGGGATTGGGGCAATAATAGTGTGGCGGCAGGGGGTTTACCTCGGAGATACCCGCCATGGTTGCGGCAAAGGACGAACCGACCGAACCACGCGAACCGACAAGATATCCTTGATCTTCGCTGTATTTTACAAGTCTTTGTGCAATGAGATACAATACCGAGAAACCGTTTTTAACGATAGAATCAAGTTCACGAGCAAGACGCTTTGACACAAGCTCGGGAAGCGGATCGCCATACATTCTCTTGGCTCTCTCCCAACACATATCCTGCAGCTCTTGCTCTGCCCCTTCCATCTCGGGGGTATAGTTGCCCTCGGGAATGGGACGTACACGCTCAATCATATCGGCAATGAGATTGGTGTTGGTAACAACAACTTCGTATGCCTTCTCTTCTCCAAGGTAGGAAAATTCCTCAAGCATTTCATCGGTGGTGCGCAGATAGATGCCAACGTCACGGTCGAAATCCTTAAACTTCATACCTGCAAGCAAGATCTTACGGTAAAGCTCGTCCTCCTCGTTGAGAAAATGTGCATCGCAGGTGGCGCAAACGGGTTTGCCGTATCTTTCACCCAGCTCGACGATGCGGCGATTGAGGTTGCGAAGTCCTTCATCATCGGCAACAATTCCCTCGGCAATGAGGAAGCGATTGTTGCAGATGGGTTGAATTTCGAGATAGTCGTAGAAATTGACGATCTCCTCGATCTCGCTTTCGGGGCGATTTTCAAGAATAGCGCGGAAAAGCTCGCCTGCCTCGCAAGCAGAACCGATGATAAGCCCTTCACGGTGCTTTTCAAGCATGGTTTTGGGAATACGCGGGAAGCGGCGGTAATAATCGAGATAACTCATTGAAATGAGCTTGTAAAGATTCTTGAGACCAATCTTGTTCTTAACAAGGATAATTTGGTGATACGGCTTGAGTTTGAGGGGATCGGTCTTCTCAGCCATTTCCTGTTGCAGCATACGCCAGTCGCACAGGTCGGATTTTTCCATAATCTCAATCATATGGAAGAAGATATGCGCTAGCATTTCGGCGTCATCGCAAGCGCGGTGATGGTTAAAATCACCAAGGTTGTAGGCGTTTGCAATGGCATCGAGAGTGTGCTTATTCATGTCGGGATTGATGTAACGCGAAAGTGCAAGTGTGTCAAGATAAGGATTTTCAAAGGGCAATCCTGCCATCTTTGCAAAGTGACGGATAAAACCAATATCAAAGTTTGCGTTGTGCGCAATGAGCAGCGGCTGGATTTCTTTGGTGGGATCGTTACCGATAAAGTCGAAAAAGGCCTTGATTGCCTCGGGGTATTTGGGGGCTCCCGCAACCATTTCGTCGGTGATACCTGTCAACTCGACGATATCTGCAGGAATCGGAACTTCGGGATCAACAAAGGTATTGAATCTTCCCAAAACTTCGCCGTTTTTGATTTTAACAGCACCGATTTCGGTAATCTTGCAGTTTTGCACCGAAAGACCTGTGGTTTCAATATCGAATACTACACATTCAGCGTGCAAATTGGGATCATATTTACCGGTAATAGCACCTGCGGTGTTGTTGACAAAGTATGCCTCCATACCGTAAATAACCTTAAAATCGCTTCCCTTTGCGGCTTTTTCAAGCGTGAGCATGGCATCGGGGAAAGCTTGTACATTGCCGTGGTCGGTAATGGCAACGGCAGGCATCCCCCACTTGAATGCCGTTTTAACAGCGGCATCGGGAGCAATGATTGCGTCCATTGTGGACATCGTTGTATGCAGATGCAATTCTACGCGTTTCTTTTCTGCCGTATCCTTGCGCTTAAATTTAGAAATTTTAGCAATATCTGTGTAATAGAAGGTAAAATCGGGATCGACAGTTCCCTTTCTTGTAACGTGCTTGGCATAACCACGCATCGCAACAGCATCCCCGTCGTGCAAAATTTCGCAAAGCTCGATTGCATCTTCCAGCGCCATAGAATATGAGCGATGCTCAATAGATGCGTTGCCATCAAAAATGGCAAAACTGACGTCAAAGCGGTCACCGCCACGACTCTCTTCGCGAACAAGATCAAAAACCTCACCGATGATAGTGATATTTTTTTGCGGCTTATCAATAGCACCAATGGGCAAAGGGCGAATCTCAAAAGGTTCGCCATATACGTATTCGGGTTCACTGATGTCAAAAACAGACGTGCCAATGCGGCAAGTGCCCTCTCCGTATTCCGGTAGCGGAACCTCGCCATAAATGGATGCGGCACGGGGGAGCATTTCTTTCTGTTCTTCTGCATTTTCCGTTGAAGAATCGGAAATGTGAACTGCCTCCTTTTGATACTGCACCTCGGCACGGGCAGCATCACGGCTCATCTCTTGAATACGGTTTTGAACCGAATTGTTATATTCGAGAGGATCGTACCCTTTGATTGTGTGGAGCTTGACCTGCAATGTCACACCGTAGGCATCTTTTACGAGTTTTTCCATCAGACGTGGCGTGTCAGCGCTCTCAATGAGGTTGATACCCGCATTGTTGAACGGAATATCAATGTCGAGCACATTTCCCGTCAGGCGGTACTCGGAATGATCGAAAAAGCCCTTGGCAACAATACCGCGGCGATTGGTCTCCATTAAGAGATCGGGAATCTGTGAGACGTCAAAAAGTGCCGCATCGTAAACAGGACAAATGCGGACGCTATTGAGGTCATATGCTACGCGGATTTCTTCTTCAATGCGGTAAAGAACAGTGCGCGGAATGACACGGGGAAACGGTGCTGTTACCTCGATGATACGCTGTTCCTTATCGGCTCTGAGAGAAATGCCGGCAGCGTCTGCCGAAAGCAAAACTTCGGCAGACGCATTATCGGGATGGTATCGGTTGAAAATTTCAAGCAGATTTTTACTCATAACCTTTTATGTTCCTTTAGAGTGCGCACTTCGCGCAAAAGTCTCTCTACGATTTGTGCTTCGGAGATTTTTTCTACAATTTCACCGTGGCGGAATAGAACTGCCTCGCCCTTGCTGCCCGCTATACCAACGTCAGCTTCGCGCGCTTCTCCGGGGCCGTTTACAACACAACCCATAAGAGCTACCTTAACGGGAATGCGGTCAAGCCCTTCGGCAGAGACAGC
>JAZSFM010000103.1:0-4649 GCA_045532215.1 Eubacteriales bacterium
CATATTTTATTTTCGTCTACGAAGCGTGCCCTGCCGTTTTTTACAAGACCTTTTGCCCGTTTTGGGTAGGTCGCCTCATATTCATTTCCTTGCTCATCTACTACAATAATGTTTTTTTCGATGGGTGTCACCCCCTTATAGCGATATGCAATTATTTTGTGATGCCGTTTTTTGTTATGGGTGCCGTCCCCCTCACGCGTTTATTATACCATATTATGGAGAAGTTGTCAAGAGAAATTTTTCACCCGTTATAATCTTTTGCTGTTCTTGAAAAAAGGCCACCTCAAATGCGACACAAGTCGCGTTTGAGGTGGCCTTATCGTTCGGCTTTTATTTCCAAAGAGTGGGCACACCATCTACGTAATGCCAAGCAAGAATATCAACCTCCGGTTCCTCCGGAGAATATATCGCAAAATTAGAAAGTCTCTCATATCCCTCAGAAGATGTGCTTTGAGAAAAGATGATACCCATCAAATTTTTTTGAATTGCTTGCGTAGTCTTCAAATCAAACACAGGAAGGACTACACCCTTGTCGGGAGACTTATTATCATATGTATTCTCAATCATAAGATAAGACAGTGACTCTACACCAATGCTTGTAACCGAGGATGGAATGTGCAAATAGCGAACGTATTCACTATGATTTACATACACGGGCAACGCCTCTATTAACTCTTTGTAAGGAGTTAATATTTCTTCCGGTGCCCCTGCCTCGCGCGCTTCTTGCATGAATTCCTCGTAGTACTGTTTTGCGACAGTTGGCGTAAAACCGACCATTTCGGCCCTTGAGAAAGAATCACAGGGGTTAGACATTTTGGGCAGAAAAGAACCAATCATTATGTACTCCAATACCGGATACCTTTTCACCATTTCTTGACGCATTCCCGCACCCATTTTGGAAACATCGTATATCTGGTACGCATTCACCCACCATTTATCAACTTGCTCTACCTCCGGATAATCTGCTAAAACCTTTTTTTCAATCTCCTCCAACTGCTTTTCCGTCAAGTACATAGGGAGCACATCTTTTGTAGGAGTGAGAGAATCTCCCAAGTCAATTCCCGTAACAGTGTCTCCCGTCGGGGATTTTTCGGGGATGATGACGTCAAATGCGGTTCTGTATTGGTTGTTCAAATAAAGCTTACTGACGTAGCAGGTTCCGTCTCCGTTGGAAGTGAACTCCAAGGAATACGGTTTATTTTCTGCCAATAGTTGCTTAACCGACTCGGGATAAAGATCTTCTTCGGTTGGTTCCGTGGGGGTAGTTTCCACAGGAGTGGTCGATTCGTTTGTTGTTTCCGATGGTTCAACCGTTGTATTGCAAGCAACCGTCGATAGCAAAATACAAACAGTTAAGCAAAACAATATTGCAATTTTGAAAGTGTTTTTCATGCGCGCTCTCCTTGTGATGAAATAAAATTTTACTGAATAAACATCGCATCGCCAAAGCTGAAAAATCTATATTTTTCAGCAACCGCCGTCTCATATGCTTCCATCACTCTCTCCTTGTTATAAAACGCAGAAACGAGCATCAGGAGCGTGCTTTCGGGCAGGTGGAAGTTGGTGATGAGGGCATCCACTGCCTTGAATTTATAACCCGGGTAGATGAAAATACCCGTGTCGCCACTCATTGCGGGGATGGTTCCATCCTCGCGCGCAACGCTCTCGATGGTACGGCAAGATGTTGTGCCTACACAGATGAGGCGTCCGCCTGCGGCTTTGCATTCGTTGATGATGCGTGCGCTCTCTTCGGGAACCGAGAAATATTCGGTGTGCATCACGTGGTCGGTGATGTTTTCTTCTTTAACGGGACGGAAGGTTCCCAGCCCTACGTGTAACATAACGGGGGCGATCGCCACGCCTTTTTCGCGGATACGTGCGAGTAATTCGGGGGTAAAGTGCAGTCCTGCGGTGGGGGCTGCCGCCGAGCCCTCCTCGCGTGCGTAGACCGTTTGGTAGCGGCTATTATCGGTCAAGCGTTCAGTGATGTAGGGCGGCAGGGGCATCAAACCAACAACACTCAGCACGTCGTAGATATTGGCGTATTTTTCTTTATCGTAGGTGAAATGGATGAGGCGGTTGCCTTCCTCGACGATGTCCTTGACCTCGCCCAAGAGCATCCCCTCGCCAAACACGAGCTTCATGCCAATGCGCGCGCGTTTACCTGGTTTGACCAAACATTCCCAAGTATCCAATTCGTGCTGACGAAGCAGGAGCAATTCGATGAGTGCCTCTTCTCTGCCCTCAACGTGTCCGTACACGCGTGCGGGGATGACCTTGGAATCGTTGATGACCAACACGTCCCCCTCGCGCAGATAGTCGAGAATATCATAAAAATGGCGATGCGTGATGCTTTCTTCCTTTCTGTCAAGCACCATCAAGCGCGAGGTGTCGCGCTGTTCCATTGGGTGCTGCGCGATGAGCTCCTGCGGAAGATCATAGTCAAAATCTGCCGTACGCAGGCTGGTTTCGGGTAGCGTGTTTTTAATAGCGTCTCTCATAAAATCTCAAAAATCCTTCTTTTTGAATTGGCAAAATCACACCGCGGGAATATACTGTAACTGTCCGCGGTCGCATATTGATATTATTATACATCAAAATAGACTATTTTGCAACTGTTTTTGAAAAGTTCGTTGTTTTTCAAAAGCAAAAGAGCAAGGGCGAATATCCGTCAACCTGTCATTCTGAGCGGAGGGCGAAGCCCGAAGTCGAACTTTTGCGGGTTGAGCAAAGCGAACGAGCAAAAGCGCAAGGCGGAGCCGTAGCGGGATATGGCTTGGAATTTTGGTAGCTTTTGAATCGATGTTACATTTACCGTGGCAAGCCACCCAAACTCGTTGCCATATCCCTTCGTCGCTATCGCTCCTCGGTTTCACCTCGTTCTTCACTCGGTGAAACTTCGACTTCGCTCAGGATGACATACTGATTGATTATTTAATTATAATCCCAAAATGCTGATACGAATAGGAGGACTCTTTCTATGAGCATTGAAAAACAAACTATTTTTAAGGGTGTAGCCACAGCACTTATTACGCCTTTTCACAAAGGTGAGATCGATTACGAATCCTTACAAAATCTAATAGAAATGCAAATAGACGCAGGCGTGGGAGCGATCCTGTTGGCAGGCACGACCGGGGAGAGCCCCACGCTCTCTGTACGCGAGCACGCCGAACTTGTTTCCTTTGCCGCACGGCAAATTGCAGGGCGTCTGCCTCTTTTGGCTGGGTGTGGCTCCAATTCCACCGCACACGCGTGCGAATTGGCAGTGGCGGTAGCCGAAAGTGGTGCAGATGCGCTCTTGGCGGTCACTCCTTATTACAACCGCACCAACGACCGCGGCATTGTGGCGCACTATCACGCACTGGCGGATGCAACCGAGAAACCGCTGATTGTTTATAACGTCCCTGCAAGAACGGGGTTTTCGATGACGCTTACCCACTACCGCGAGCTTGCCAAGCACCCAAACATCGTGGCTGTCAAAGAGGCCTCACCGGACCTCTCACTCCTTGCCTCATTGTGCGCAGAGTGTGGCGCAAAGCTCGATGTTTACACGGGCAACGACCACCACACGGTATCGGCTATGCGGTTGGGTGCGTCGGGCGCCATATCGGTCTATTCCAATCTCTATCCGCGCAAGATGACTGAGATCTGCCGTTTGTGTGCCGCGGGGGATTGGAAGCTCGCATACCAGCGTCAAAAACAAGCACTCGCACAGATGCAAGCGTTGTTTTGGGAGACCAATCCCATCCCCGTCAAGCACGTCATGGCAGCTATGGGGTTATGTCATGCAGAATATCGCTTGCCTCTCGCTCCACCCGCGAGCGACACCGCTCGCCGTTTGTGTGAACTGTTTGACATATGAATTTGTTCATATTCAACCACAAAAAAGTTTTTTCAAACATGATTTTTTTGCAGAAAAGCCGTTGACAAATTGCAACATATGTATTATAATAATTGCATAGCAATGTGTTTTTTGCAAAAATCGTCCCTTTTGGGCGTTTTAGGTTGCAACATCGCACCTTAAAACTTGCAAAAGGCATCCAAAAGGAGGAAAACCTATTATGAGCATTCAAAACGAATATTTGAAGAAAGTATTGGCTGACGTTATCGCCCGCAATCCCGGTGAGAGCGAATTCCATCAAACGGTTAGCGAGGTTCTCGAGTCCCTCGAACCCGTTGTGGAGCAAAGCCCCATTTACATCGAAAAAGGCATCATCGATATGATGGTTGAGCCCGAAAGAATTATCAAGTTCCGCGTTCCGTGGGTAGATGACCAGGGCAAGGTTCAGGTCAACCGCGGCTTCCGCGTTCAGTTCAACAGCGCCATCGGCCCCTACAAGGGCGGCTTGCGCTTCCACCCCTCGGTAAACGAGAGCATTATCAAGTTCCTCGGCTTTGAGCAAACCTTTAAGAACTCCCTGACAGGTCTGCCTATGGGCGGCGGTAAGGGCGGCTCCGACTTTGACCCCAAGGGCAAGTCTGACGGAGAGGTTATGCGCTTCTGCCAAAGCTTTATGACCGAGCTGCAAAAGTACATCGGCCCCGATACCGACGTTCCCGCAGGTGACATCGGCGTTGGCGCGCGAGAGATCGGCTATCTGTTCGGCCAGTACAAGAGATTGCGCGACGAGTTTACCGGCGTGCTGACC
>JAZSFM010000019.1:0-7470 GCA_045532215.1 Eubacteriales bacterium
CCAAGCGGTCTTAGGAAGACAATCTCACCAGTCAACTCCTTGGCTCACAGAACGACATGGCTACGATCCGACTTACCTAGCCGCTCGCGGCAGCAAAAGCAAGCGCTCCGCTTGCGTCGACCGTCTATCAGTAAACTAACGAATACATTTAGAAAATTTTGTGTAAAAGTTCTTGAAAGGGGTTTGGGGAAAACTTCTTTCAAGAAGTTTTCCCCAAGAAAAAGGAAAGGTCTATGCGAATCATCACAGGAAAAGCAAGAGGAACAAAACTGAATACACTGGCGGGGGAGGCAACGAGACCGACGGCAGAGCGGACGAAAGAAGCCGTTTTTTCGATGCTGCAAAACGAGATTGCAGGCGCGAGAGTGCTTGACTTGTTTGCTGGCTCGGGGCAGCTCGGGCTTGAGGCATTGAGCAGAGGCGCGGAATACGCGGTGTTCAATGACTCGTCAAGAGAGGCGGCAGCCATCATTCGCGCAAACGTCGAAAAAACGCATTTTGCAGATGCGTGCGAGGTCCTATCCACCGATTGGCAACCCGTCCTGCGCCGTTTTGCGAACAAAGAGAAGTTTGATTTGATCTTCCTCGATCCCCCCTATGCGGGTGGATTTTTGCCCAAGGTTCTCGCTGAAATGATAGAGAAAGATTCGCTTGCCGAGGGCGGCATCATCGTTTGCGAGAGTGCTAACGAGGGTGACGTTTTTGGTGGGAATGAAGAGTTGAAAAAACAATTTAGAGTTAGACGTGTGGCGCGTTACGGCGCGGCTTCCGTTACCATTTTAGAAAAAGGAGAGAGCGACGCATGAGTCTTGCCATTGTTCCCGGTAGCTTTGATCCGATGACGCTTGGGCATCTGGAGCTCATCCGCACGGTTGCCAAGCGTTACGACGAGGTTGTGGTAGCGGTTATGGTGAACCGTTCCAAAAAATATCTGTTCAATACCGAAACACGCGTGGCGATTGCCGAGGAGACCGTTAAGGAACTTTCTAATGTGCGTGTGATTGCTGATAGCGGACTCTTGATCGACCTGTTTGACCGTCTTGGCGCCGATGCCGTATGCAAAGGTTGGAGAAACCAAAAGGACTACGATTACGAATTGCATATGGCCGATTGGAACTCCTCGCACAATCCGCGCTTCCGCACCGAAATGATCCGCGCCAAGAGCGCGGTAGAGTGTATCAGCTCTACCGAGGTGCGCCGCCGCTTGATGGAGGGCGAGCCCCTTGAGGGCATCGTCCACCCCGATGTGGAGACTTTACTTTTAACACGATTTTTAGAAAACGGAGGTCGTTAAATATGAATTTTAAGAACATACGCCGCAATTTTTCACGCGCAAGCTTGACCGTTGCGGGGCTTGGCGTTTTGCTTGGCCTTTTGCTCATCATCATTCCCGTTGGTTTTTTGCTCGACCTTGTATTTTTCATCATGGGCATTGTAACCATCGTTGTCAGCTTGCCCGCACTCATCTCGCTCTTACCGCTCCGCCACACAAAGGTGGGCAAAATCAGTTTTGTTTGCACCGTATTGACTGTTGCAGCCGGCTTTTTGATGCTCTTTTGGCATAGCAGTATTCTGCTCATTATCGTGGGACTTGTTATGATTGCACAACCTATCATTTCTATTGTCAACGCGACCAACCGCCAAGCAACGCTCAAAGCCGAAGTTCCCAAGCTTATCATCGGCGTGGTACTGTTGCTCCTTGGCCCTGCAAATGCCATTGATATCCTCTTTGATATTGCAGGCATTGGGGTGATTATTTTGAGCATTGTTTACCTGATTTCGATGTACGTAGTGGTTAAAAAGAGTCAAAATGCAATCGGTACACGCGTTTTTGTCGACGAAGACGGTAACGGCACAATCGATGCCATTTACGTTGACACCGACGGCAACGGAGAAGCCGACACAGCAACCAATTATCGAGAGAAGAAATGAACAGATATCAAAAATTGGCCTCTAACACCGTCATTTTGGCGATAGGGACATTTGGCTCAAAACTGTTGGTCTTTCTCTTAATGCCGCTCTACACGGCGTGGTTAACCACTGCCGAGTACGGTGCCGCCGAGATGATCACAGGCATTGCCAATTTTCTCATCCCCATTGCTTGTGTAGGTGTTAGCACAGGTATTTTCCGCTTTGCAGCAGAGCGCGAGGCAGACCAAACCAAGGTCTTTTCTTCGTCCATCGCCCTTTTGGGGCTTGGACTTGGCGGCTTTTTGCTTCTCTCACCGCTCCTCTTTTTCATTCCGTATTGCAGACCGTACGTGTGGTTGGTCGTTCTTTACGTTTTCTTTGCCGACTTGCAAGCCGTTTGTGCACAATATCTGCGCGCCATCGACCGCACCACGCTTTTTGCGGGGCAGGGAATTCTCAACACGGCTCTCACGGTTGTTTGCAATGTTCTGTTTTTGTTTGTGTTCGAAATGGGCGTTGAGGGATACGTTCTTTCGGTTATCGTTGGCAACCTGCTCACCACCGTTTTTATTGTGCTTCGCGCAAAGTTGTGGCGAGTGTTCTCCATCCATCACGTAGACCGTCGATTGATGAAAGACCTGCTACGTTTCAGCTTGCCAATGATTCCCACCACACTCTGCTGGCTCATCACCGACCTCTCCGACCGTGCAATGGTGACCTATTTTTGGGGAGAGAGTGTGAACGGTGTGTATGCAGCGGCGTATAAGATTCCCACCATCGTCAACCTTGTTGCAGGTATTTTCTTGCAGGCGTGGCAGTTTTCCGCCGTGAGTGAAGAGAAGGATGCCGAGGCCTGCTCGAATTTCTACACCCGCGTGTGGGAAGCGTTCCTGTCGGTGATTATGATTGGCGGTGCAGGACTGATTCTGTTCTCGCGTTTCCTGACAAAACTGCTCCTCAACGTTACCTTTTTTGAGGCGTGGAAATTTATGCCTACACTTTTGTGTGCGGCGGCACTTGAGGCGCTCGTTTCTTTCCTTGCCAGCGTTTATCTCGTGAGAAAAAAGAGCAGTCACTCATTCGCCACCGCTCTTGCCGGAGCAATCACGAATATCGCGCTCAATCTCTGGCTCATACCCATCATAGGCGCACTCGGCGCGGCGGTAGCAACCCTTGCAAGCTACGCCTTGGTGCTGATTTTGCGCCTTGTAGATGCACCGCGCATCATTCCGTTTGGCCTTTGCCTGCCGCGACTCTGCATCAGCACAGGATTGCTCCTTGGAGCGGCCACCATAATGACGCTTGACGTCACAGGTCGCATCTGGTGGACGCTTTTGTGTACCGTTGCCATCTGCGTCCTCAACGCCCCCGCACTCCTTCGCGGATTGCGCGCGATTGTTGCAAAAAGAGTGAAATAATGATATCAAAAGGAGAACTCGGTTGAGTTCTCCTTTTTTCTTGACAATGTAGTGCAAATGTGGTACAATAGAGGGGAAGATATATAAAAAAGACACGAAGTGTCTTTGGAGGAAACAATGAAGAAAAAATTACTCGCAATCGATGGCAATAGCATTCTTAACCGCGCGTTTTACGGCGTGCGTCCTCTCTCGACCAAGGATGGCTTTCCCACAAATGCTCTCTACGGCATGATCAATATGATCACCCGTCAGGCAGAGGCCATCAGCCCCGACTATTGCGCGGTGGCGTTTGACCTCAAAGCGCCCACCTTCCGCCACAAGATGTATGACGCCTATAAAGCAGGCAGACACGCCATGCCCGAGGAGCTCGCACAGCAATTTCCCGTGGCAAAGGAAATCCTTTCTGCTATGGGATACCACGTTCTTTCCCTCGAAGGTTACGAGGCAGATGACATTTTGGGCACCCTTGCGCGTATGAGCGCCGAGGCAGATTGCGAGGCATATCTGATGACGGGAGACCGTGATGCACTTCAGCTCATCGGTCGGGGCGTACACGTCCTGCTTGCTACCAATAGCGAGACCATCGATATGGACGAAGCAAAATTCCTTGAAAAATACACCGTGCCGTCCTCTACCTTTGTCGATGTCAAGGCGCTGATGGGGGATAGCTCGGATAACATTCCCGGCGTGCCCGGCATTGGCGAGAAGACCGCCATCAAGCTCATTTCGGAGTTTGGCTCGCTCGACGGCATTTACGAGCATCTGCCCGAGGCAAAGCTCACTCCCTCGGTGAAAACAAAATTGGAAAACGGTAAAGAGAGCGCATATCTCTCACAAACGCTGGCTCGCATCTGCCAAACCGTACCGCTTGAGGAGTCCTTGGAGTCCTTGGAAAATCGCGGCATTGACCGTGCAGAGCTGCGCCGCCTTTTGTTGCGCTTGGAGTTCTCGGTGTTCATCAAGCGCTTCGGTCTCGATTCCGAACCCACGCCCGAAGAGGTCACCGCCGCACCTGTTTCAGTTGTGCCTATGGATTGCCAAAAGCTTGCAACGCTTGATGTGGTTGCGCTCGATTACAAAGACGAAAAACTCACTCTTTCCGACGGCACTTCCGTTTGGGCGTGCGAGGGAGAGGAACTCTCCGCACGTCTTTCGGGTAAAACTGTTGTTTGCTACGACTCTAAATCGCTTTATAAAATTCCCACGCTCGCATTCCTGCGCGACTGTCGCGTGTATGACTTGATGCTTGGCGCATATCTTGCAAACTCCTCTAAAAACAATTTTGATCTTTCCACCATTGTTTCCGATTACCTTGGAGAGGTGATGTCGCAGGATGTTCCGCGCGCGGCATATTTGGCTCGCCTCTATCCGCTCGTTTCAAAAGCGGTTGAGGAGAGCGGACAAGCCGACCTCTTGAGCGACCTTGAGTTGCCTTTGGCGCTTGTTCTTGCCGATATGGAAACGGCGGGCTTCCGCATTGACCGCGAGGGAATCGCCAAATACGGGGAACAACTCACAGCGGTTGCCGAAGCGCTCGAAGCGCAGATCTATTTCCATGCAGGGCAGGCGTTTAACATCAACTCCCCCAAGCAGCTCGGTGAAATTCTGTTTGACGTTCTCGGCTTGCCACACGCCAAAAAAACAAAGACGGGATATTCGACCAATGCCGAAATTTTGGAAAAACTCCGCCCCGCGCATCCCATCGTGCAGGATATTCTCGACTACCGCCAAGTGACCAAGCTCCGCAGCACCTATGTTGAAGGACTCTTAAAGGTCGCCGACGAAAACGGACGTGTGCATACACACTTCAAGCAGACGGGAACGGCAACCGGTAGACTTTCCTCAACCGAGCCCAACCTGCAAAATATTCCCGTCAGAACCGAACTCGGCAGGGAACTGCGCCGCTTCTTCTTGCCCGAAAACAACGATTACGTTATTATCGATGCCGACTATTCGCAAATCGAGTTGCGACTTTTGGCGCATATTTCAAACGATGCCAATATGATCCGTGCCTTCCGCGATGGTGTAGACGTTCACACATCCACCGCCGCAACCGTGTTTGGCGTTGCCGAGTCTGCGGTTACGTCCGAGCTTCGTAAACGTGCAAAAGCCGTTAACTTTGGCATTATGTACGGCATTGGCGCGTTCTCGCTCTCGGATGACATCGGTGTTTCCCGTGCCGAGGCGCAAGCCTATATCGACCAATATCTTGCCGGCTACCCCGGCATTGATGCTTACCTCAAGGAGACCATTGCAAAGGCGTACGAGGACGGCTACGTTACCACGCTCTTTGGCCGCCGCCGTTATATTCCCGAACTCAAGGCGAGCAACGGAATGCAGCGCAAGTTTGGTGAGCGCGTGGCAATGAACAGTCCCATTCAAGGCACCGCCGCCGATATCATCAAACTCGCAATGGTGCGCGTTCACAACAGATTGAAAGAGGAGGGCATCGACGCCCGACTCATCCTGCAAGTGCACGATGAACTTCTCATCGAAGCGCATCGTTCGGTTGCCGACCGCGCCCTCGAAATCCTCAAATTTGAAATGGAAAACGCCGTTTCTTATTCTGTCCCCCTCAACGTGGACATTCATATAGGAAACAGTTGGTATGAAGCAAAGTGATTTTAGAAGGTGAATGCGGGGGAACCTTTTTCGCGAAAAAGTGTTCCCCCGCACCCCCTCCAAAAAGCACTCGCACAAAAATACAAAAATGGAATTTTTAATTCACTAACGGACGGGCGGCGCGAGGGGAAATCTCGCTTTGGCTCTCGCGAGCGCGTGGGCACCACCAAGACCCCGCGCTAAGAGAGTTGTTCGAACTATGAAGAAAGGAGACAATTCAAATGAGAAAGGCCAAAGGTATTTTGTTTTGTATATGCATTGTATTGTTTATGTTGTCTATTGCAACCTTTTTGATTAGTACAAGTTTGTATCAACATGGCGTCGAAAACTATGAAAAAATTCAGCCCGAATTGTTTTCTCACGAGCCCATTTCCACCGTTTTGGTAAAAAAAGACTTACAGCAGATTTATGTGTGCTATAACGATGCTTCGCATGTCAATGTGTATAATACATCCGGTGAATTTCTTTGGGCGGTTGCTACTCCTTATTTGAGAAACAGTTATTTCGATATTTCCGACGAATATTTGTTTATTTACGATTCTGAATTTGCTTACATCTACGACATAGAAAACGGCGCTTTTATCGACAAAAAGCTTGTGGATGAATTAGAACTTGAATTTTCCTATGATTATGAATATAGTTCTACCGATGAACCCGGTCCCGGCGATATTTACTTTGAAGCGTACGAGGTTTATCGGATAGAAGAGGATTATAGTAGCACAACAATCGTTTCAAGGCCTTTGTGGTATTGGTTTGTAAATCCCGGCTTTTTATTCTCAATTACTTTTTGTGCCGCTATTGGAATTGGTATCTTGATTTTTTTGGAAATAACCAAGGACTACCGTTTTGTAAAAAGAACATACACCACAGACGGTGAAAAAGTTGTTGTTAGTAATCCAAAGGCAAGATTTATTCAAAAATATTTCAAGATCACGTCGATTGTTCATTTTGCGTATGCGGTCATGGATATTATTTTTGGAATATTTGTTAATGGAATACTCTGTATTGGCATTATGCCACTTGGAATTCATATGATTATTTCAAACATCATTTTTATGAATATGCTTGATTTCATTCCTTTAACAGATGAAGAAAATAAAATTATGAATTATCATAAGGCTCTACTCTGGGGCTCATTTATTATTGCTTTCTTCTCAGTTATGGTGGCAGCGGCATTCAATTAAACTTCATCACCGCAAATGAACTTTCTTAACGAGCAGGGTCTCGGTGGTCCCTGATCGTTAGCGACAGCAAAAGCAAGCGTTTCGCTTGCGCCGACTGTCTATTCGTGTGCAACGATTTATTTTCTTTAACCCCTTGTTAGCAAGTTCTTGAGGGGATGTGGGGGAACTTCTCGAAAGAAGTTCCCCCACGAAACCGCATCCCTTACGAAAGGAGACCTCCCAATCAAATATGATATTGAACCCGCGTGCGTGACGATGTCGGTGCGCGAGTTCTCTGAGATGGCGTACGCGGGCGGAGATTTGGTTCTGCCACCGGGCTCGGGTGGCGGCACGCC
>JAZSFM010000024.1:0-23546 GCA_045532215.1 Eubacteriales bacterium
ATTGTCGGTAACAACGTATTCATCAGTGCTATTCAAGCCGGAGTAGAGAGCCGAACCTGTGTAGATCTGCGTCAGCTTTTCTGCAGAAATTACAGGAACGCTTACTTCCTTCTTGCTGATGGTGAAGTTGCGGGTTGCGGTAATGGTCGCATAGTTGGAATCAATCGCGGTAAATCTTGCAACATAAGCGCCTGCATTGGTGGGAAGCGTGGTGCTGTATGCACCGTCTTCTGCATCTGCGAGCTTATATTCAATGGTGATTTGGCCAACCATTGCTTGTGCCGAGCCGGTATCGCCCGCCTCACCGTAGATCCAAGAACCGATGGTAGGTTCAACCGTCCATTGGTTGGTGGCTACTACGATGCTATAGGTAGCGATCTTATCTTCACTTGTTCCGTCGGACCAAATGTAGTTACCGCTGACAAGAGAGATGGTCGCGTTGTAAGAACCAACGTTTACACCGCCATTGTCGGTAACGGTATAGCCCTCCGCATCAACAAGACCGGAGGTAAGTGTTGCACCGGTGTATACTTGCGTGCGGTTGGTAGCGGAAATGGTGGGTTCATTGACAGACTTCTTAGCAACGGTAACAGTAATTTCTACTCTACGTCCATTGTAGTTGTCTGCGTCGGTAGGAGTAAAGATTGCAACAAAGGTATTTGTGCCCGCATTGCCTACCGTGGTAGGATTGCCCTCAAGCGCCCAAGTACCGAGAACACTTGTGGGAAGTTGAATCTTGGTAGCTGCATCGCCATAGGTGATGGTACCCTCCCCACCCTGCGTAGTAGTAACAACATCGGTGTTATCTGCTTTGGCAATGGTTACGGTTGTGGTAACCGATTCTGCCGCAAGGTAGTTGTCGCTTGCGGGAAGCGCGATGGTAACGGTATAAGTACCTGCATTGGTGGGCAGGCCTTCAAACTCTGCACCGGTCGCATTGTTCTTATAAGTGAATACAGGAACTGCACCCGCGTAAGAATACTTAACGTTCTCAAATGCGAATACGTTGCCGTTGTAAACGGAGGTGTAGTTTTCGGCTACATCATTAATACTTGCAGCCGCTTTTTCTACTACGATTGTAAAGGGTTTTGTTACAGTTTCGTAGTTGTTGGTATCTGCGGGAGTGAACGTTGCCAAATACGTATCGTATCTGCCGGCACCTGGGAGTTTGGTGGTTTCGTCATCTACCCACGCATATCCTGCGGGAAGCTCGAAATTGGAAAGTCTGGGAGCATCTGCCCAGTTTGCCGTAAATACGTGACTAAAGTCGGTTTCGGGGATTGCCTTTTTGACGGTAATGGGTTTGCTCCAAGTTGCGTCGTAGTTGGTATCCTCGAGAGTCAACGTTCTCTTATATTCGCCTGCATCTCTGAAAGGATCGTTGCCAAGAACGACAAAATCGTAAACATTTCCGTCGGCATCCTTAACAACGTATTCGAGCATTTGCTCCGCGCCGTTATAAGTAAAGATTGTGCCGTTGGTTACTTCAATGGTCAATTTTTTGGCTTCAACCGTAATTTCAACAGTGGAGAAGATAGGTTCAAAGCGATTATCATAGGGAGTAAAGACTACACCATAGGTGTGTTTGCCTTTATCTCCAACAGGTTGGTCGGGATTTACCCATTCCCACTTACCCTTCGGGTGGGATTCGAAGTCGATGGAGTCAAGCCAATCGCCATACGTTACTGTAGTTGTGGAAGGCACGGGCTCGCCAACATCAAGCGAGTTGGAGTTAACAACAAGTGTGCCATCTACTACAATGAGGTTGATGCTGGGATTGCCTGACATTGCAGTGAGTGTGTAGGTGCCAACACCTGTTACAATCTCTGCCGGGTCGGTAAATGTGAGATCGAGAAGATCAAGTTTTTCAAGATCAAAGCCCTCTATCGTATATTCGATGTCGGGATATGCGTCGCCATAAACAACCTCATACTCCCCAACAATGGTAACGGTTACTTCTGCGGGCTTGATTTCATAAGTACCACTGAGCTCACCCTTATAATTAGGATGGTCAATTTCAAAATAGTACTCATAAACACCTGCATCGGTGTAGTTTGCATCGCCACTCGAATAGAAAATAATGTCCTTATTTTTGTTAAGGGGGGCATCGGTTTTGAAAGTAGGATACTGTTCTTCGCCGTTGTAAACAAAACTGTCAACGATATCAGAGAACACAACCTCTTTCTTTTCTACATTCAATACGAGGGTGTCTTTTTTGATTACTTCGCCGGTTTCGTATACAATGAAACTAACGTCGAACTCCTGCTCGCCCGCGGCGCTAAGTGTGCCATTGTTGAGCTTATCAAACTGCCAAGAACCCACAATCGTGTAAGGCAGTTGAATGCTTGAGAGTTTGTCACCGTAGGTCGCGGTGATTCCGGTGAGTTCGGGAACGTAGGGAGTGTATTCGGCAGAAAGGGTGATATTATCCGTGATAATTTCAGGAATCTCCTCGGACCACCCCGCAAAGACGTATCCTTCTTTTTCGGGTGCCTCAACTGCTTCTAACTCAGAACTGTTCAAAACATATTGAGTACTGAATGCTACGTCGTCAACCAAATACTGTACTCGATACATTACGACAACCGGAACACTAAAAGTTTGTCCCGCGTAGTTGATTTTGAGCACTCTTGCACCGATTTTAGAGGTATCTATGGGGGATACCATAGATTCGTCCAAGGTTATCTCTGTGGACTCTCCATTTTCGGTTCTGGTAATCGTAATACGGCTGAGATCCATAGGTTCGCCGTACGCGGTTACACCGTCAAAGTTGTCAAAATTCAACTCATACTTGACACCATTTTCATCCGTCTTCTGGCAGGCGTTCATAGCAAAAACGCCTGCTAGAATGAGCGTGACAATGGTGACCCAAACGATTATTCTTTTCATAATTTCCTCCTTTGAATAACAAAGAGATGAAGGATTATAAACGCCGTGGACTCGTTTGTTTCCTTTAACTGTCATGAATTAATAAGGTGTTTTGGTGTTTTGGTGTTTTGGTGTTTGGTGTTTTTACTGCTTTGGTGTTTTGTGTCATTTGCGGTAGATGCACTCGTATGCTTCTCCGCTGGCAAGTTTTTCTGCTTGCACTTCGGGGGTAAAGCTGGATTGGTTGTTGTAGAGGAAGAAGTAGAAGGGTTCCGGTCCTGCGGCACCTGCCAAATAATCCTTGCCGGCATCACCCAGGGAAATCTTGTATCTACCGAGCTCTCCTGCTATGTTGCTATCAGCATCGAATACAGAATAGTTCTTGCCGCCGCCAAAGAACGCGATGCCTGCGTGAACGTATTGTTCTTCGCCACGCTTGGTAACGATATCCTTGTTTTGCGGGAATTTTTTCTCGTCTGTAGCCGCTTCAATCATTGCTTGAATGTTGAGTTTTATGTTTTCGTAATAAGAACTCGAACCATCAAGTTCAATCAAAGAGGAACTATCGACATCCTTCAGGTTTTTCCAACTGTAAAGACCGACCTCGCCTTCAAAATACAGCTTTACACCGTAAGAAGTTTTGTCAAGGTCATACCAACCATCAATGAAGGGACGAAGAATATTGAGGGGAGGGTCTATGGCATTAGTGGGACCATCCTCCAAAAGAGGTCCGGAGAAGTGCGAATCCATACCGATTGCAAAAATACCGGCATCCTTGAATACGCAGTTTCTTACCGTAACGAAAGTATTGATATACTTTTCGTCATACGCTGCTTTCTTTTCGTCGGAGAAAGAAAAATAATCTTCCTTACTATTATATTCTTTCTTGCTGCTATTGTCTCCCGCAAGGTAGGTATCACCATCTTCAAATCGGTTAGAACCAACTCTCATAATAAATTCTCTCGCTCCTCCGAGCTCGCAGTTGGTAACGGTGAGGTGGAGGGGAGCATCGGGATCACCGAGAACACCGAACGCACGAAGAACGGTGCGACCATTGTTCAATCTGGAGTATGCAATGGTAACGTTGTCACCCAAAACTTCTACGGTGGTGCCAATGTTGTTCAGGTCAATCAGGTTTTGGTTGCCGTTTTCATCACCCGCGATGTCGCACCCGCGGAGGCGAACATTAGAAATGGTAACGTTTTCATAAACGGCAAAGCAGATGTTGTCTTGTCCCTTAACACTGATTGTACCAAGGGCTTCTGTCATTTCTACAAAGCTCAAGGGGCCCTTGAAGAGAGAATTTTCCAAATCGGGGGTCTTGTTTCCTGCGTTGTCTTCGAGGTATTTGCCATTTTCGTCCTTTAAGAACTTGTAGGTAATATTGTGCGCGTTGATAACGTGATCGTTTCCGTAAACGTTGTTTTTGAAGTTTACAAGAACCTTAACCTTGGCTTCGTTATCGCGGCCCTTATTTTCGTAATATGTCTTATCATAAGTGGTGTCGATTTCACCGGCATAGGTCAGTACACCGTTGATGTAACCGAAATCATCTACGATATCATTTTGAAGAACAACCGGCAGTTCTGCTTGCGTTGCATAATGCAGATCTGCGTAAGAGTAAACGTTAACACCGTCTTCTACACAACGAATAGTGAAAGGAGCGGTTTTAACTGTAATTCCGTCATAGGAGAGTGCGGCGTAGAAATCCACTTCTCCATTAAAGATTTCGCCATCGTCCGCAAAGGAAATAACGCCCTTGTCGCTGATGAGAACCTTGTCGGAAGAAGAATACCATTTGAAATTTTCGGCAAAACCTTCGCCCAACTCGGAGGAGGTTTGGAAGTGCAGCGCGATTGCGCGGTCACCGTTTGCCGAAGGAACCAGGTTGCCGTTGGCATCGTATTCGTAACCGCCTACAACAAAGCGGTTTTCGATACCAACGATTTCTACCGTTTCCTTAATCACTGCGTGTTTGGGTTGAATTACAACGTCGATGTCAGCCGTTACTCGTTGATTGGAGCCATCGGTGCTTACAGCAACCAGTGTAAGCTTGGTAACACCCGCCTTGTTTGCGGAAACAGCCAAACCGCCGTTCTTAATGCTTGCGGTGATGTTGTCGTTGCTCAACAAGACTTCACAAACAAAGTCACCGGCTGCATCCTCGGGATCAAAGGAGAACGGAATACGAACGTTTTGACCTTCGAACATACCGTACGCACCCTCGTGTCCAAAGAAAACCTCAACCTCGGGTACCTTTTCAATTACAGTGGTTTGCGTCATTGCAGTAGAACCGGAGCCGAACGTCATTTTTACGGTAACCTTGCCCTCAAATGCTTTATCCAAAAATCTGTAATGGAAGGTTACGATCTCACCTTTTACCTCAAAATCCCCTGTCATAACGGATTCGGGAACGGGGGTTCCATCCTCGTAGAACATTTGGACTTCGAAATCTTCATACGTAAAGGCCTCTTGGGTATCCATTGATACGGCGAAGCTGCCCTCACTCTTGTAAACGGCGTTATAGGCGGGAACATCCATAACGTCCTTGTTCTTTACAACAATTTGGAACGTGCTTGTAGCTTCTGCGTTATCCTCGGAAGTAACCTTAATAGTTGCCATACCTTTTCTGAGTGCGGTAATCATGCCGTTGCCATTTACCGAAACAATATCGGGGTCCTCTTCGTTATTCTTGAGAACTTCGTAAATAAGCCCTTTTTCGTTGGGTTCAGCAGGAACATAGGTCGTGTTGATTTGAACCTTTTCGCCAACCATCAATTCGTTTTTCTCAACACTTGCATTGATTTCTTGTACCCTTGTAGATTCGACATAAACAATGACGCTATCCTTAAATCCGCCGCGGCGGGTGGTAAGAATCACTCTTGCAGCACCTGCCTTTGTGGGCTTAAGTGTAACCTTGCCATCGCTCATTTGGTAGTCATCGAATTCTGCAAGGGGTTCGCCATCAATTTCTTCTGTAGAAACCGATATGTCCTTGTTTTTTGCTGTAGTGGGATAAACAGCGTATTCTATCGTGTAGTTTTCGCCTTTGTCCATATCCAAGTAGATATACTCTTCACCGATGATTTCGATGTCCGTGGGGGGAATCTCAACCATATTACTGGCCATTTGGGCAGCAGCGAAAAGAAGTATCATAACAACTATCGGGATAAGAAGCAAAAGCAATATCAGTTTTTTTGCCATTGAATAACCTCCTTAGCGTTTTATGCACATCTGCTATGCAGTGGCATCTGTTATTTGGTAAGTTTTGTGAATGCTTTTTCGATATTTACGTGATAGTGGAGAATGCTTACAACCAGGTAAAGCAAAGCAATAGTTCCGGGAATGAGGTAAGTGTAAAGTTCCAATACCTCAAATCCTCCCAAGAAGTCGGGAGCTGTGCCTGCAAATACCGATACAAAGAACGTTACAAAACCGATGAGAACCGCAAGAACCAAACCAATGCCGATAACCCTTGCAATGGTTCTGTCGCTTGCTTTTTTAACTGCTTCAGGGGAAGCGTCAACGACGGCGTGGTTGAGGTCGGTTCTTGTAGCAATCAGAATTTGCGAGAAGGAGAATGCAAGGCAAATAGCGCCTGCAACAATCGATTCGGTAATTGTGATTCCTGCGTTAAAGTAGAGAATAAGCACACTTGCAATAACAGAAAGTGAACTGATAATGCTACAGAATACCACCTTGGAAAGCAACAACTTAGATGCTTTAACAGGGAAGGATTTTGCCTTGAGTGCGGCCTTGCCGTCTCTTGTGATGTTGGTCGCGCAGAAAGTGTTGGTCAAAATAGTGAAAACAAGAACAACGATGAGCGCCAACGCAAACTCAAATACGCGACCGAGTGCACCGATGAGAAGCTGTGCAAACAAAGCGTAGCAGCAGTCAACCATAAAGGGCATTACAAACGCGATGGTGAAATAGGAGAACAAATATTTCGGCTCGCGGTAAACGGTAATGAACTCTTTTCTCAAAAGACTGCCCATAACGGTGCGTTTTCTACCCCCGGTACGTTTTGCACGGGCTTTTTTACCATCGCGGTTTCTGTAAAGAACCAGACGGTAAAGACCTGCGGTAATGAAGAACGTAGCAACCAGCGCTACCACAGCAACCGAGATGGAGATGACGAGGGATTTTTGCATATCGATGCCGAGGAAAACCGATGCCAACGAATTTGCAGGATAAGTAAACTGCTTTGCATTTACCAGTACATTGACAAAACTCTCTGCAAACAGGAACTTAATAGAACCCGTTTCAAGTAATTGACGCAGGGTATCAAGAATACTTGAGTAAACGTCGAATGCGTAAATAACGATTGCAGCAAGAGCCGCAAAAGAGAGGAAATATTTTGTGCTCAAGAACTTGATAATCGCCATGTAAGGGAGAATCAAGAGTGTTGCAAAAAGGAAGGAAACCATTGGGAGCAACAAATAAACCAACAGTGTTCCAATCAAAAGCTCAACCTTTTGCCCCAACAAGAAATAGAAAATTGCATTGATGGGAAGAATGAGCAACAGTGCCGACGAATATGTCCACAGCAGAAGTGCCATGAACTTTGCGCGGAAGATAGTGCCGCTCTTAACGGGCAGACGCAAGAAGATAGGAGTATCCGAGCTTCTTGTCAGCGAGCTGCGCATTTTTTCGAGACACATAACACCAAGCGCCACAATGATAATGGTGTAAACCGCGTTCACCAATTCGTGTGCTCTGGCAATGGGGTCGCTTACCTTCTCCACCTTCAACACGAGGTAACCATCGGCAATTGAGTAAACCAACAAGCCGAATATACCTGCGACTGCAAGTGTAAAGAGAAGGGACGTAAACGCGCCCAGAATGTCGATCCGTTTACTGTTCGGAAAGAGCATTCGGCGCTCATATTTGAATAGTGTTCGGAAGTTTCTCATACCTTAGCCACCCTTTGTGTAATCAGCAAGAAGTAGGATTCGAGACTGCAGCCGGTGCGTTTGAACGCTGCCATATCAATCTCCTGAAGAATCTTGCCTTGGTCGATGATGTAAACTCTGTCGCAAACTCTTTCAACCGTATCGAGGTTGTGAGAGGAGAAAAGAACGAGGTTACCGCTTCTGCTATGCTCAAAGAAGAAACGCTTAACCTGGTTAGAGGTGTGGGGGTCCAAACCAACCATTGGCTCATCGAGAATGAACACCTTGGGGTTGTGGATCAAAGCACCCATAAAGGAAACCTTTTGCTTCATACCGTGAGAGTAGGAAGAAATCGGCTTGTAGATGGAGTCACCGAGAGCAAGCATGTCCTGGAATTTTTGGATTCTTGCTTTTCTGTCACTTCCCTTAACCTGGTAGATGTCCGCCATAAAGTTGACAAACTCGAAACCGGTCATTTTTTCAAACAGAGTGTATTCGTCACTAACGTAACCAAAATTCTTTTTGGCTTCGATAGAGTCCTCCATCATATCGTGTCCCGCAATGGTGATGGTGCCCTCTTCGTAGGGGTGCATACCCGTGATGCACTTGATCGTTGTGGACTTGCCTGCACCGTTGTGGCCAAGCACGCCAACGATTTCACCGGGACGGCCAACGATGTTGATGTTCTCGATCGCATAGTTGGCTCTCTTGTGATACTTCTTGTAAAGATTTTTGACTTCAAGTAACATATTTGTCCTCCTGGGGGGCGTTTTCCTTGCGGCAGATTCCGTCTTCGGAGTTGCCCCTCTAAATGTTAACAGATTTGTAAAATGCATCACCGTAAATTCGCCTGTGCGCATACAATAATATATAAGTAGGAAAAATTACGGAGATGTTCGAGCACCATATTGTATCATATATCGGGCAATTTGTCAATGGTTTTATTTTCCAAACCTCGCAAAACGTAGGAAAAAGCAAAAAAACTTTTCGGTTTATTCACGGCACGTACATATTTGCGCGCTCGCGCATTTGGCAAATCGTATAATAACTGTTTTTTATGGATTATTTTGCCATTGGCTCTCTGTAGGTGAGGATTTTTGTTCGAAATGCCTCGCATTTCGCTTTCCGGCAGGAATAAAATAGGCCTTTTTGCAGACATTCATCTCTTCGCCATCGCTCCCCCACTCATTCTATGTTTGTTTTGATGGTGTTGCTATCAAAGCGACAAAAGCATTTCAAAAGCATAAAAAAGCGATAAGAAATGTGTCTTTTTGGAGCACTTTTGCCACACGGTATGTAAAAATGCATTTTTTTGAAAAATCTCTTTACTTTGGAAAAATTGTGTGGTATAATATCCATACAAATTCTTTGGAGGTATCGTATATGCAAAAGATCAAACAGCTTTGGGTCAACTTCGCAGAGAAACATCCCAACCTTTCGGTGTGGGTGCGCGAAGGCGGATTTTTTATCATCATCAGTAATTTGATTACCATTTTCAAATATCTCATTTTAACCTTTTTGCCTGCCGCTTTTGCTTTTATGGGCAATCGCGATTTCGGTTTTCCCGGAATTGACCTGACACTCTTTGGTATTGAGTTCAAATGGTACATCATCGGCTATAGCGCCGAGCAAGGCGGCCTTTCCTACTTCACCGCGTATATGATTGCAATGGTCATTGGTGAGGTCATCAACTTCTTTCTGCAAAGAAAATATACCTACCGCAGCAACGGCAACATCCTCTTTCAAGGAGCTTGGTATCTGCTTGCATTTTGTGTCGTCACCTGCGTGGTGAATTCGATCAACTGTATTTGGATTGCAGTGGCAAGTACCTTTGTTTCCGGTTGGCTCTACAACATTGTGACAACCATCCTCAACGGCGGTGTTTCGATGGTGGTGTTCTTCTTTGTGAACAAGATTGTTTTCAGCGATGCCAAAAACGCCCCTAAAAGTGTCGAAAATGCATAACGTATGTTAAAAAACTGCCCCAAAAAGCAAACAACCGCACACACGAAAACCCCGTGTGTGCGGTTGTTTTTTTAGTTAAATCGAACGATTTTATTGGCAATTCTATAGAAGAAAATAGCAACGGCTCTACCGAATTTTCCACCCATACAGATAACGGCAAGAGGGGTGCGGTTGCGGTAATATCTGCCCCATTTGTAGTTGTGAATTTTGCAATTTTCCCACATTTCTTCAAGCTTTGCATCGGCTTCGTCGGACTTGTTCAAACGCGCAAACATAACCGAAATACCAAAAAGCATAAAGAGTTCGTGCTTGAGATATTTTTTGAGCATGGGCTCTGTGACGTTATCAAGATCACAAGCAACAAAGCTCTTTTCGCTCACAAGCAGCTGATGCGTGTAACGCTTGATGACGGCCGCCTCTTGCACCGATTGATCGGGGCGACCGATCCAATAACGATAGAGATCATGGGGAAAATAGTACATTTTTTTGACAAGTGGCAGCGTTTTGCAAATCATGAGGTTATCCTCATAGAAAATTTTGCGCGGCAGGGGTTCGTCCCATTCTTTGAGCAATACCGTGCGGAAGGTGCTGGAGTGAATGGTAAGCATTTGGTGCAGACGGAAGCGCTTTGTGTCCTTCCATTCAAAAATACGGTTCTTTGGAAGAACGCTCGAATAGTCGATGGAACGGTCACCCACACCGTCGGTGTGAACGTAATAGTAATTGGTTACTGCCAAGTCAACACCACCCTCACGCTCACACGCTTCGAGCGCATCCAAGAAAGCGGGGAAATCCTCGCTCATCTTATCGTCGCTGTCAACCACCTTGAAATAGGTACCTGTGGCGTGTTTTGCGCCCTGATTGATGCCCTCTCCGTGTCCACCGTTCTCTTGGTGAACAACCTTGACGATGGTGGGATAAGCACTTGCATATTCGTCGGCAATGGCACCCGTGGCATCGGTGGAGCCATCGTCAATGATGATGATTTCAACGCGCTCTCCCCCAACTAAAAGACTGTCGACACACCCTCTCATATATGCTTCGGAGTTGTAGCAAGGTACTGTAACTGTCAATAATTTTTGGCTCATATAAACTCCCTTTCTGCGGTCTCCAATGCGGAAAGAATGACCGCATCCATATCATAGTAGCGGTACTGTCCGAGACGTCCGCCAAAAATGACCTTTTCTTCTTTTTCTGCCAGCGCCTTGTATTGTTCACAAAGCGCGTTGTTGGTTGCATCGTTGATGGGATAATAGGGTTCAATGCCAGGCGTCCACTCCTGACTGTATTCGCGGGAGATGACGGTTTTGGGTTGTGTACCGAACACAAAGTGCTTGTGCTCGATGATGCGCGTGTAAGGCGTCTCGGCGTCGGTATAGTTGATAACCGCGTTGCCTTGATAGTTATCGGTGTCAAGCACCTCATTTTCAAAACGGATGCTGCGATAGTTAAGCGCGCCGTAGCAGTAATCAAAATAGGCATCAAGTGCACCCGTATAGACGATTTTGTCGGCAATTTCGCACAACGTGTCGCGATTTTCGAGGAAATCGACACCGAGGCGAACTTCAATTCCTTCGAGCATTTTCTCTATCATTGCGGTGTAACCGTCGGTGGGAATGCCTTGATAAAGTGCGTTGAAATAGTTGTTGTCGTAAGTAAATCTCACAGGGAGACGCTTAATGATGAATGCGGGGAGCTCGTTGCAAGGTCTGCCCCATTGCTTGCCCGTGTATCCCTTGATGAGCTTTTCATAAATGTCGGTGCCCACCAAGCTGATGGCTTGCTCCTCGAGATTTTTCGGCTCGGTAATACCACTTTGTTTTCTTTGTTCGGCAATCTTCGCCTGTGCTTCTTTTGGTGTTACCACACCCCACATTTTGTTAAACGTGAGCATATTAAAGGGCAAAGAATAAAGCTCACCGTGACAGTTCGCCATAGGAGAGTTTGTGTAGCGATTGAACTCGGCAAACCGGTTGACGTACTCCCACACACGCCTGTTATTGGTGTGGAAAATGTGTGCGCCGTATTTATGTACTTGAATCCCCTCTACGTCTTCGGTGTAGATATTTCCACCCACGTGAGGGCGTTTGTCGATGACAAGCACCCGTTTGCCGGCTTCCCTTGCCTGTTGTGCAAAGGTCGCTCCAAACAGCCCCGCACCGACGATTAAATAATCATATTTCATAGTCCTATTCAATCCAATCAAATTGTTATTCTTGTTTGCCTGCCTTTTTGAGGGTGTTATTGAATTTGGAAATGTTACTCAAGTTTTTGAAGAAGTCAACGAGCAGTCTGCCAAGTCCGCGCCAGAAATGTCCGTTTATCATAAACAGAATATCCTCGGCCATCTTTTTGGATACCAATCCGTTAGAGAATTTTGCCATTGCGCGAACAGGCATATTGTAAATGAACATAATATTCAAATTTGGCTCGCCCTTGGCGTCTGCTTTTTCTTTGAGAGCGGTCAGAACACGATAGAGGAAGCGCGCAAACGCGCCTTTTGCATAGTAGAGTTGGCACAAAGCATCATTCTCTGTAATATCACCGCTCCACTTGCCATCGGGAATCGGGTGTCCCAAAAGCGCCTCGAAATCGGCATCACTTACCGCCCTAATATCGGCGTTTTTGTAGCACGTGGGTGCGTTTTCGGTCACTTTTTTGCCGGATACGTGGAGCACTCCCGAGAGGACAACCTCGTGTGCGTTCTTTGCAATACAGATGTCATAATCGGCATCTTCAACCGCCCACGTGTTGCTTTCTGCATCGAAATAACGGAACGTTTTATCATCAAATGCGATGGTCACGCGACGGCTCTCACCTGCCGCAAGGAATACTTTTGCAAAGCCCTTGAGTTCCTTTTTGGGGCGGTAGATCTTACTATCCTCGCACGAAACATAGAGCTGTGCAACCTCAGCACCGTCGCGCTCTCCCGTGTTGGTAACGGTGAAGCTGACGTTCTTGTCGGTCACCTCGATGTTGCTATATGCGAAGGTCGTATAGCTCAAACCGTAGCCAAAGGGATAGCGTACGGGAATGCCTGCGCTCTCGTAATAGCGGTAGCCGACATAGAGACCTTCTCTGTATTCAGCGGTGCGTTCTTTGCTCGGGAAGTAAGGCGTCGAGGAAACATCCTCCAAAGCCAGCGGCCAGGTTTCATTCAGTTTGCCCGAGGGGTTGATTTTGCCCAAAATGGCATCTGCCATAGCGCCCGCTCCCGCTTGACCGCCAAGGTAGCCGTGGATAGCTGCACGGTAAAGGTTGCGCTCGGGCATTACAAAGGGCGCTCCGCCCGAAAGAACGAGGATGACGTTACTATTCACCGCACACACCGCTTTGATGAGCTCTTGCTGAGAACTGCTGAGTTCCATGTGCAAACGGTCCATCCCCTCAGATTCGAGGATTTCGTCAAGACCCACACAAAGCAGAATCATCTCGGCACTCTTTGCTACTTCAATCGCTTCGTCAATCATCTTTTGGTCGGGGTTGGGGTTGCGGCGGTCAAAGCCCTGCGCGTAGGCGACAATTTCAACACCTGCCGCGGTTAAACAATCATAAAGGTTATCAAGTTTGGTGGGGTTGACCTGCGACGATCCCGCGCCTTGATAGCGAGGTGTTTTTGCAAAGTCGCCGATCACAGCAACCTTTGCGTCGGGCGCGAGCGGAAGAATGCCGTCGTTCTCAAGCAGCACAATGCTCTCCCCTGCACACTTACGTGCGGTGGCATGGTGTGCTTCTTTGTCAAAACTCTTGGGTGCTTTGGCAACCGCTTCGGATGTGGAATTGATGACGCCAAGGAGTTCTTCGAGACGTTTGTCGAGCACGCTCTCGTCGATTTTGCCCTCTTTGCAGTCTTGAATGAGACCAAGTGCACAGTCCGCTCCGGGGGCAGGCATTACCAGGTTAGAACCTGCTCGAACGCCCTCGGTGTGGTTGTTGTCAGCACCCCAGTCGGTAACAACAAAACCGTCAAATCCCCACTCGTCGCGCAGAATGTCCGAAAGCAGGTGCGCGTTTTCGTTAGCGTATGTGCCGTTTATCATATTGTAAGCGGACATAATGCTCTTGGCTTTACCCTCTTTAACGGCGATTTCAAAGCCCGTGAGATAAATCTCGCGGAAGGCACGTTCGTCAAGAACCGCGCTCATTGCCATGCGGCGAAGTTCCTGCGAGTTAACGGCAAAGTGCTTTGGACAAGCCGCCACACCGTTTGCTTGAATCCCCTTGATATATGCCGCCGCCATTTTGCCGGCGAGGTAAGGATCTTCGGAAAAATATTCAAAGTTGCGCCCGCAAAGAGGACTGCGCTTGATATTAAGTCCGGGGCCGAGAACCACGTGCACGTCATTTGCCGCGGCTTCCTCACCGAGGGCGCGACCGAGTTCTTCGGCAAGCTCGAGGTTCCAAGAATTCGCCATGCCTGCAGCCGTTGGAAAACAGGTTGCAGGAACAGATGCGTTCAAACCGAGATGATCTGCCGCTCCTGCTTGCTTGCGAAGTCCGTGGGGCCCGTCCGACAAAAAGATTTCGGGAATATTTGCATGCTCAAAAGAATAGGTCGTCCAAACGGTCTTGCCTTGCAAGAGCGCTGCCTTTTCTTCAAGCGTCAATTTTGCAATTTGTTCGTGTGCTCTCATATTTGCACCTCCGTACATAGATAATTATATTATATCACATAATTTGGCAAATTGCAAGAAAAAATTAAAACACAAAGCCCACCTTTTGCAAGGTGGGCTTTGAAAACAAATGGGGTTAGTTGCTTTCTTGATCGTAAATGTGGAGATTAGGCATGCTGTAAAGTCTTTCAATCTTATAAATTTTTCCACCGAGTGTAACGGTTTGACCGTCTTTGAAAGTTAAACCTTGACCCAAAATATCGCCGTTGTTATTGGAACCGTTGTAGTATGGAACACCTTGGATTCTAAGATGCGGGTAGATAACCGTTCCAACAGTGAGGTCGGTAACGTCAATTTTGAAAGTGAACTCGGTTTCGTTAAACTCGATAATCAAGTCATATATCGTATTCTCATTGAAGAATACGAAATCTTCTGCTGCATATCCGTAGGTGTTACCCGAGAATACGTAGTAAACCTTGCCGTTAACCACCTCGAGACCTGCCTTGAGAACTCTGGTACCGCAGACTTCGTAATCCTTGCTTGTTGTGATTTCAGGATTCGACTTCAGTGTTGCGGTAATGGTATACTTGCCGTATACAACGCGACTCTCTCCGACTTTGCCACCGGTAATCTTGATATCAACCAGTTCTGCGGGAGTTAAGATCTTGGTGCCGTTTGTAAGCGTAGCAACAACCGAGGGCTTCATGTTGGTGGTTATCTGGTTGTGCTTCATTTCAAAGTTGGGGGAAATTTCAATTGATTCGATGGTATAGTTTTCGGGAATTTCGTTACCCACGGTATCAAAATTGACGTAGTCAATATTGAGAGTGGAAGGAGATTCGTTCCAGAGATTCACAGCACCTGCCGTGCTATACTTAAACGTAAACTTAACAACATTCGTTCCGGCTTCAAGAGGAATGTCCTCAAAGGTGAATTCGTAGTAAATACCAAACAAAGGTGCGTAATCCTTATCAGGTCCGCTGCCCTTGAGAACAACAGAATCAGGAATGGCAACTGCCTTGCCGTTGATGGTAAGATCAAGAATGGTGTTGATTTGCAGGGGTTGCATAATGTAACCGTCGGTGGCATCTTTTCCGTTTGCGTAGCAGCAATAACTGTTTCCGCAACGCATAGTAATGTTGCCGATAATTGCAGATTCGGAATTGATATTAAATGCAAGAGAACCTTCTTGACCGTTTTGAATGGGCTTTGTGAAGTCACCTGCAAAACTAACGGAAACACCCAGATTTTGAATTACTCCGTCTACAACGGCATACTCGGTTTCGGTGTTGGTCTTACCACCAACAACAATTCCCTTTTCGCCTTGCAAAGTAGAGCGTACAATAACAGGAGCGGAAAGTTTGATAGCGGGATTTTCGTTATAAGAAACAGATACATGATATGCCTTGCCGAATTTAGCAACCGTATCGCCACCGGAAACCGTGTATTCTTCGGCATCGAGTTGCTTTCTGTTGCCACTTTCATAAATGGCACTTACGTTCATTGCGGTTGTGGAAAGTTTTTCGCCTGCCTGCACGATTGCATCCCCTCTTAAAACAAGCGAAACAACTGCTCCATCATCCAAAACATCGGATACTGTAATGGGAATCGCTGCCGTTTTGGTTTCGCCGCCCTCGGTATAGCTGACATCGATCGAGGTATCTGTAAGGGCAAGCACCTTGGTATCTACCACATATTTATCCGTTGGGATGAGTTTTGTAGAACCATCGTTGTAAACCGCGTGGATAACCATACCTTCCGCATCAAAGGTGGAACCCGTTTGATAGCGAACTCTGTAGGGGTTTTGCACGATGCTGAGAGACTCCAATTTGAGAGGAATCAGGTCGATTTGGAGCACCGTTGTTTGGTTTTTATAAGTAATGGTTACTTCACCGCCGACAGAATAGAAATTGCTTTTAGTAGAGATTTGGAATTTTCCAGCTTCAATTTCTTCACTGTAGGGCTCACCGTCAAGCGTGTAATTGGCTTTTACAAGAAAGTCGCTTACTTTGGGTTCAGCCAAGTCATTTTGGAAATACTGAACACCCTCTTTTAACTCGGCGCTAATCGATTCCAGTACGGGTTTGGGCTCGGGTTTGTTGATTTCTTCAATCCAAGCCAAATAATCCTTGTATTCGTTATAGGATTTGAGGGGAATTGCAATTACGACCGCGATGGTTGCAAGAATACCGGCAATCAATATGATAGCTTCTATAATTCTTCCAGTTCTTCTCATTGTTTTATTTCCTCCGTATACTAAATTTTATGTTCTTCGAAACTTACGATTCTTCTTCGCATTCTTCGCATTCTTCGTATTCTTCGTATTCTTCTTCCATTGCTTCTCTGCGGTTTTTAATGGTTTTGCGGAGGATAAAGTACAACCAGTAAACGCAGATAACACCAACTATGATATCGAGGTCAACAACTGCGAGCTTCCACCATTCCCACGGCTCGATAACCGTGCCTAAGGTGATTTGCTCTACGTCCTCGTTCTCGTTGTATTCGGCATTGGTTTGAATGGGACTCAAGAACATATACAAAACGTGATGGCAAACCTCTTTTGCCTGGTTTTGAATACGGTTGCTATCGTTAAAACCGGTATCAAGCGCGTTGGTTCTTTGGCCAAGGTTGATGTCGCCGCCTGCGCGGACAGCATCTTCGATGGACATATATTCTACCGACCAACCGTCAACGTAGTCGGTAACAACCGTGCCACAGAAGCCAAGCTCGTTACGGATAACGCCTTGAATGAGGGCTTCGCTACCACCCGTCCAAACGTTACCGATTCTGTTATAGGAAGACATAATGCCTACGCATCCGCCATCTTGAATGGCTTTTTTGAAGGGCTTGAGATAGATTTCACGCAACGCTTGCTCGGTGCACCAAGTGTACATAGAGTCACGCTCGTGCTCGGTTTCGTAAAGAACAAGGTGCTTCAGGTAGCAATACTTACCTGTGTTGGTAAGACCGCGGACCTGTTCTGCAAGCATGGTACCTGCAAGGAAGCCATCCTCGGAGAAATACTCATAGTTACGTCCGCCCCAAGCACTGCGGTGCAGGTTTGCACCAAAGCCGTAGGTACCGTCCATTGCAATACCTTGAACGCCCATTTCTTTACCGTAGTTGATACCAAAGCTGTAAGCGAGCGACTTGTTCCAGGTTTGACCGAGAACAGTTGTGCAGGGGAATCCGGTGCCACGTTGTGCGCCTGCGTTAAAGGAACGTACCTGAGAGGGTCCGTCGTGGTCGGTGAGTTTGGGTTTACCAACAGACGGGAGCGCTGCGTTACCAAAGTTACCTGCGTGAATCAGCTCAATGGCTTCTTCCATTGTGATTTGATTCAAAACGGCTTCCCACAGCGGGTGGTTGTAATCTGCGGCAAGAGCAAGACCAAGACTGGTAATCTTACCGTTCATATATACCTTTGCTCTTCCGTCGCGACCTACAGAGTCGGAATAGGTGACACCGTCATATTCCAGCGTGCCCGCCGCTCTATTCCAAACAACGGGACCGTTTTGAACGGGATTGCCAAAAATATCGGTTGTTGCAGTGTCCCAATCTTCTGCCAATTCCTTGCTATATTGGTTGAATTCTTTTACGTTGTCTGCCATATTTCTGTTGGCAACGTCTTCAACTTCATAGGGGTCGGGGAATGCTACGCGAGAGATAAAGCCGATATCTTGACCACTGTCGCTGCCGTCGAGACTAGCGCCATCGATAGAATCTTCACCCGTAAACTTGTTGGTTACGGGATTACCGGTAACGCTATCGGTAAGGAAGTTGATGGTCTCGGATACATTGTAAGTAATAACACCGGGAACGGCGCTTGCATTGCCTGTAAAGGTAACATCCTTGACGGTGTGAGAGTCGGTCATCAGTTTGAGCTGATAAGAGCCCGCATCAAGCTCATAACCCTTGTTGCCATTGTGGTTGAGGTCGTATGCATCGTAGCAAGCGAGATCTTCTACACTTACGTCAACAGTGAGCGTTTGCTTTTCGCCGGGATTGATGATGCCGGTTTTTGCAAAGGCAACCAAATTGACGTGGGGCTTTTCGATCTCACCCTCCTTGTATTCGGGAGTGAGGTAAACTTCGATAACATCCTTACCCGCTACGTCACCAACGTTGGTAACAGACAGCGTAATGGAAATTTTGCTTTCGCGATTGATTTCAGAACCTTCGGGAATGGAAAGTGCATCTACGGACCACTCAAAAGAGGTATAGGAAAGGCCGTATCCAAAAGGATATTGAACAACACTTTCATAACCCGTAACGGTAATTTTCTTGTCGGTTTCGTCAAGGATCTCTCTGGAATAATTGTTCCAAATACCCTCAACGTCAGCGGTTTCGTACCACTTGTAACCAAGGTAAACGCCCTCGATGTAATCGATGAATGCGGGAGCATCTCGGCGTGTGCCACCTGCGTTGCTGCCGGCACCCGTGGGATACATATCCGAAGCACCCGTGTAGTGGCCGATGCCCTGCGCACTGGTGCGCTTGAAGTTGATGTTGCTTGCCATATCATAAGCGTAGGTATCGGTAAAGCGCCCGGAAGGAGAAACCTCACCCCAGAGCACGGAGGGAATCGCTTTTGCGGCACGTGTACCGGTTGCCCCCACTACAAGGCAAGCGTCGATGCCGGGAATGGTATCTACAAAATCAAGCTCCATTGTGTTGGTGGAGTTGATAATAACGATAACATTCTCGTAATTTGCACCAACGTATTTGAGCATCTCCTCTTCCTCGGTGGAGATTTCAAGATAGTGGCGACTTGTATCGACAGCAGTGTTTGCATTGACCTTGTACTGTACTCTGGTCGGGTCTTCGGTCTCACCCGCGTGGCGACCAATCACAACAAAGACAGTATCGGAAAAATTCTTTGCTTCGTCAAGGAGTGCTGCGCTGTAGTGGTTTTTGTCGGAGATGCTGGGCTCTGCAAGTCGGTAAAATTGATCATAGTTGTTATTGATAGAACCAATATCGCCAAAAGGTGCTGCAAACTTGCGATACATGGAAATAAGACTTTGGTTGTAGGAAACGCCATACAACTCCAAAGCTTTCAAAAAGTCGATGTTCTCAGCAGCGTTGTTGTTTTCGGGAAGAACTTGACCGGAGCCGGAGCCACCGTATACCCAGTCGATGGCAGCGTGACCGAACACGTTAACATTCGAAACGGTATCAAGACTGAGCGGCAGGACGCCGTTGTTTTTGACAAGGACGCTTCCCTCTTGAATAATCTGTTCGGAAAGCTCCTGTCCTCCTTTTCTTGCCTCGTTGACTGTGTTGCTGTTAGCGGCAAAGGGATGGAAATTCAACACTTCCTCAAAAAATGCCTGCAAACCCGTGATGTTGGATGCCATCTGGGGTTCAAACACAATAACATTGCCGATGACAAGTGCCGTAATTAGAATTGCGATTACGACGAGTTGTACGATTTGACCTACTTTCATAAGGACCTCCGTTTTTGTTTTTGAACTACGCCAACTTATAAATATCGTGTATCTATAAATTTACTTAAAGTATACCACAAATGTCCTCTCTCGTCAACGGTTTCTCATCCATTGCGGAAAAGTTTGGTTACTGTGTCGCAAAACGCACCTTGTTTTTTAGCAAAACGGACAAAAAGAGCGCCTGTTGGCGCTCTTTTTGTCCGTTGACAGCTATGCCATAAATTCTGTGCGGCTGATGATATGATCTTGATAGCCGATGTCGAGATCGACAAAATATCCGCTCCAGCCCCATACTCTCACAATGAGATTTTTGTGGTTTTCGGGGTGCTTTTTGGCATCGAGCAAGGTCTCGCGGTTGATGGAGTTGAGTTGCAGTTGATGCCCACCAAGATTGACAAACGCTCTAACAAGTGCCGCCACCTTCCGAACGCCGTCCTCGTTGCGAAAAACATTTTCGTGCATTTCCATCGTCAACGGGCCACCGTTCATCACGTTTGTCAAGTCATGCTTGGTGAAGGATTGGATACAAGACAGGGGGCCACTCAGCTTTGCGATGGGAGAAGGAGAAAAGCTCGAGCCGAACGGTGTGCCGGCATATCTTCCGTCGGCGGTGGCGCCTACCACTGCGCCCTTGCGCAAATATTCCATCGCGCTTCCCGTTCCGGGGCGGAATACGCCACTGTATGGCGTTTTATGAGCAGAAAACACCTCGGCAAAAACAGTCATAATCATATCTGCATAAACATCAACGTAGTCGTCGTTGTTCCCCATTTTGGGGCAGGAAAGAAGGTAATTACGAAGCTCGCTATACCCCTCAAAATTTTCGTTTATGGCGAGGAGCAACTCGTTTTTCGTGCATCTTTGGTCATCAAAAACTGCTTTTTTGACTGCCGCGATAGCATCTGCCGCGGGAGCGATGCCAACACCGTGAGCGCCGTAATTGTTGTATTTTGCGCCACCGCGCGCCGCATCAAGACCGCTCTCTATACACCCCGTTACAAACACCGAGAAGTAGGGAGAAATTCCCCAGTCTTGTCTCAGCATTTGTTGCGCGACATTTTCACACTCCTCGGCGATGCATGCTTCGGCAATTTTGAGGAAGTCCTCAAATGTTTCACACTCTGCAAGATGCTCGTTTACCGCTTTTGAAACTGCGCCGGGAAAATTCACCGCTCCAAAATTGGGGATGTCATAGGCGTTGCCGGGCACGATAAACTCCCAACAAGCCGCTACGGTGTAGTTGTAGGCGTCCTCGGGGGCGTACCCGAATTTGATGAGCGCGGGAATCACCACATCATCGTTGCAATATTGCGGGAATCCCAAGCCCTTTTTAGTCAATTCGGTAGCAAACTCCAACCGTTCAAGCGGCGTATCTTTATCGACACGCAGGTTGATTTTGGGGTCAATTAAACACAGTTCAATCGACGCCTTGAGGCACATTTCGGAGAGTTTGTTGTAGCGGTCACGCCAATCCGTATCTCTACCGCCGAGCACCATACTCAAGCCGTTGTCACCCTTTTGCACCCCATAATAGGTGTCCGAATCAAAATTGAGCGTGATGAAAAAATCTTCCAGCACCTCAAACAATTCCTCTTCGCTCACACCGCGGGCGAGGTCGGCTTCAAAATAAGGGAGCATATATTTGTCAAATCCGCCCAGCGTAATGTGCGAATTGCGATTGCAACGCAGAGTGAACTGAATAAACTTCAAAAAGACACACGCTTGATAAAAACTCCGGGCGGGATGGTGAGGCACGACGCAAAGCGCCTCATAAAGTTTCTGTGCGCCTTGCTCCTTTGCATATTCGCGATAGCGGTCGGCAAGAGCGAGACTTGATTCCACGCCATCGAGCATAGCATCATAAAGTTCTGCTTTTTCTTTGTCGTGACAAACGGCAAGTTTTTCTTTGATGCGCTCGGCAACGGCATCCATACCCGTGGAAAAGATGTATGCGTAATCGGGGGTTATGTTTCCGGTTGAGCCCAGAAATCGACGCTCACCGCACGCTCCCTCGGGCGTTTTTTCAATGCTTCTGTTAAAGCCGAAAATGTCATCCTCAAACAAAACGGGGCGCTCTTCTTCCAGCATATATCGCAGCAAGAACTTGTGAGCGGCTACATCACTCGTTCCTTCCGGAAAGGTGATAAAAGGACGCTCGATTTTACGCCGTTGCGCTTTATATGCCTCGCTTTTTAGATACGTTAGCTTTTTTTGAATCCTTTCCGTCATAGTGATGTCTCCTTACAGTTTTCTCGCTTTTATGCCGTATTCGGCAAACAGTTCGGTTCTCAAATTAGGGGAAATGTTTTCGTCAAACGAAGGAGCGTACTCCATATTCGCAAGCTTATATTTTGCCCCTGCCATCTTGTTGTAGGGTAACAGTTCCACACAAACAACGCCGTTCTCTTGCAACAGTTTTGCTGTCTGACGGATGTTTTCTTCGGTGTCGTTCACCGTGGGAATGAGCGGAACACGTATGACAAATTCTTTGCCGCTTTGCGCAAGCGTGCGAAAATTTTTAAGAATGATTTCGTTCGATACGCCTGTGTATTTTTTATGTAAATCAGCATCAACAAGCTTGATATCGAACAACATATAGTCGCAACTCGCAAGCACTTTTTTGAACACTGTGGGCGAGCAAAAACCGCAGGTTTGAACGGCGCGGTGCGTCTTTCCCTCAAGCAGAGCAAGACATTCGAGCAAAAAATCAGGGTTTGCCGTTGGCTCTCCGCCCGAAAAGGTGACCCCTCCCCCCGATGCATTGAGGAGGGGGAGGTTTTTTGCGAGCTTTTCAAAAAGGCCTTGCGGTGTGTATTCCGTGGCACAGTAGCGCAAAAGACCGCGTGGGCAGGCGGCAATACTCGCCTCGGTAAAGGAAAGATTCCCGTTTTTGGAAATCGCGTTCGCCTCGCAAGTACCGCACGCAATGCAGCCGTTGGGGGAACGCAAAATTTCGTTTTCAAAACTCTGCCCCTCGGGGTTATGACACCATTCGCAGCGCAGAGGACACCCTTTTAGAAACACCGAGGTGCGTATGCCGGGCCCATCAAAGACCGAAAATTCTTCTATTGAAAAAATCAAACTTCGATTCATACTTTCCTCCCGGTGTGTTTTGTGATGTATTCATTATAACACAAGAATATTCCTTTTTCAAGAGAAAGATAACCACGGGTATGTGAAACCGCGGTTTTTTCTCGAAAAAAGTCGAGCAAAAAGCGCAAAAAGAAGAAAAGATTTTTGAAAAAGGGGTTGACAAAGGACATAGGGTGTGCTATAATAAACAGTGCGAACCGAAAGGACGCAAGTCTCTTGGTGTTACCTGCCGGTGTGGCGGAACAGGCAGACGCCCGGGAATTAAAATCCCGTGATGCGAGAGCATCGTACCGGTTCGATCCCGGTCACCGGCACCAAGGGACCGAAGTGAATATCGCGGAGTAGAGCAGTCCGGTAGCTCGTCGGGCTCATAACCCGGAGGTCATGTGGTTCAAATCCCATCTCCGCAACCACTGAAAAAGCAGGTCGTTTGACCTGCTTTTTCCTTTTGTTTTGCAAGGGCTTTGTTTCTGAGGGGGATTCTTGACAAATCCGGCAAAGCGTGCTATGATCATGCCAACAAAACAATATAAGCGGTATGTGCTTATTTTTGCAAAGGTATGTAGATTTCACAGGTGAAGTCTGCCCGTTTGCAGGAATAAGCTTTTTTGTTGCCTTCCTGCAGACGTGAAAACATCCACACATCTTGCAAGGAGGTAACA
>JAZSFM010000089.1:0-22312 GCA_045532215.1 Eubacteriales bacterium
GGGGTGTGGAAAACTTTTTTCGCCCGAAAAAATACCGAAAGCGGTTTGACAAATAGGAGTTTTTGTGGTATAATTGGGTGAAGAAAAATGAAAAAGCGGGCGACCACCGGTCGTCCGCACCAACGCAAATCAACTCTCTTAGCGCGCGGGGTCTCGGCGGTGCCCACGCGCTCGCGAAAGCCAAAGCGAGATTTTATCTCGCGCCGACCGTCTGTTCGTAAACTAACGACACTATTTTATTGTTTTTTGTTAGAGAGTTTTTGGGAGGGGGTTTCGGGGAGGCCTTTTTGCAAAAAGGGCTCCCCCGAAAAAATCCCATTACTCATCAAATACAACCGTTATAACACGGACAATGATGGACTTAACAGGAACGCCGTTGGCGTTAGGATATTTGAAGTCGGAATAGATCCACAGGGCGTGGGTATCATCAAGAGCGAGCAGATCGGTATAATAGCAAGAGGTATTGTTCTCACCCGAAGCAAGATCAAAGGTCTCGGCTTTTTGCCAAGTCTTACCCGTGGGGTCTGCTGTGGCGCGGATGCGCATATAAGGGCGACCGTAGGTTGCGATGCTGACACCGCAATCAAGTGTCACCATTTGCGGCAGAACACCAATGTCATCAAACTTTTTGATCACACTCCAAGACTGACAGTTGTTGGTAGAACGTGCCCAGTAGCAGGGTTTGCTGTCACCGCCGCTACGCATCAGAATCATAATAGATCCATCAGGCATAACGTTGAGGTTGGGCTCACAAAGTCCCTCGGAAAACTCAATGTTTCTGCCAAAAGTGGCAAGCTGTGAGAGAAAATTCCAAGTACGTCCATTATCTTCTGATGAGAAAATGTAGCAAGAATAGTACTGGTTATGGCTGTTAACAGCATACTCTCGTGTTTCGGAATAAGAGTTAAAACCATAGAAATACATAGCAAGATACATAACGCCATCCACAACAATGATACTATCCTGACTCAAGGCGAACATTTGCGTCATGGGGTAGATCTTACCTTCGGGAAACTCCGTCAAAGGAGCGTGCGGCCAGTTGATGGTGCACTCAAATTTTTCTTTTGTATCGGTAATCGGATCATATTCATATCCCCAAACGGTTGTATCATCGTTTTTGGGAAGATCCTCGGCAAAGTAGAGTTTGTAGCCGCCGTTTGTTCCCCACGTCATGGCAGGCGTGTATTCTTTTTGCCAAGTGGCGTAGTGCGCATTGGCACGCTCAAAGCCGGCAAAATACTTACCGTTGCTCATTTTGAACTTGTCGGGAACAGAGCAAAGCGACTCGTCGTCGCTCCAGGTCAAGCCACCATCGGTAGAGACTTTTTTTCTGACTGTGTTAACGTAGTCATCAATGGTATCACTTGTATAATTCCAAGTGGCAAGGATGTTACCGTCAAGCGTATAAGAAAGCCCCGGGAACTGATTGTGTCCCCATGCGTTGTCGCCAACAGCACCTTGCTCAACAACAATCGGATCACCAATTTCTAAATGAAAGTTCTTGGGCTTCTCGGGTATGGTGGGCGCGGGGGTTGTCTCTTCGGGTGTTGTGGCTTGAGGAGTAGTCTCCTCGGGAGTAGTGGTTTCGGGTGCGGTAGCAGCGGTCGGTTGTGTGCCTGCGTTGCACCCCGGCAAAAGGCCAAGCAAGAGCCCCATTGCCAACAAAATAGAAATCTTTTTCATCATTTTTCTCCTTTCAACTTGTTGCGTTATGCACCAAAGGTCATCTTAAACTGCGCGGTTTGTGTTTTACCGGGCAGAATGTGGAACATATCGTGGCGGGTGTTGATGTCTTCCATCTCACCGTCATAGCCGGGAAGCCCACACCAGGGCTCGATGCACATAAAGGGTGCCTCGCACGCCGAGGGATGCCAAATGCCAAGATACGGCATATCGGGATACTCCAAGGTCACGGTACGTGTGCTCTTATTCGATTTTAGCGTTACGGTGCTATCCATACGGGAGAGGAAGATACCGTCGACCTCAAACAACTTGTGAGAGAGCGGCAACTTGTTGCCATCAACAAGTTGATATGCCGTCTTTTTGCCCGTGAAAAGTCCACGGGGTGAAATTTCAATTTGGTCGGGACTGCAAGGTTTGCCAAATTCGAGATAGTAGTCCTCGAAGTTCCCTTCTGCGCCAAGCGGCACATTGAAACCAGGGTGACCGCCCACGGTTGCAGGCAGAACAACGTTACCCGTGTTCTCAATTTCAAAGCGTGTGATGATACTCTCCCCCTCAAGAATATGCCAAATCTTGAGCACAAAATCAAAGGGGTAGATCTTTTTTGTTTCCTCAGTCGATTCTACACGGAAGCAGATAGAGGTATTGTTAATGCACTCGAGGGTGAGTGGTGCTTTGCGAATAAAGCCGTGGCACGGAATCTCATAGGTCTTGCCATCACAGGTATACTTGGCCTCAAAAAATCTGCCGCATACCGGAAAAAGCAGAGGTGCGTGAGACGACCAAAAGGCAACGTCTCCCACCCAAATGTATTCGCAATCCTCTCGGCAGACCGAGTGGATTTCGGCGCCGATGTCGCTGACCTTGACGGTCAGGATGTCATTTTGTAAGGTGTAAAGCATTTTCGCTCTCCTTGTTTACTGCAATTCGTCGATGACGCGTCGAATTTCGGCAATACGGAGAGGATCGGCACCCTCGGGAACAAAGTCGGTGATTTCTTTACTGAAATACTTTGCCCAAACGTACGCGGCGGCGTATCTGCCGTAATCGTAGGAAAGGTGGAACCCGTCGCGGCAGAACTCGGTGCCGTCGGGCGTAAGGGCGTGACGAAGCGTTTGAATTGCCTTGCCCACCTCAAGAATACCGTCGAGATTGTGTTCTCTCACGGCGCGGTGAGAACACTCCTCGATCTTTGACCACATCAATTCCTGATCTCTATCGTAGTTGGCAAAACCGGGATGCTCACTTGTGGTAGCGTAAGACCAAGTTTGGTGCCAAATGATTTTTGCGCTTGGGCAAGTTTTGCGGATGAAATCCAAAACTTCAGTCAAATAGGGTTCGTATGTTTCATACATCCCTGAATAATGGCTCACCTGCTGAACGGTGATATAATCCCAATCCTCGGATGCGATAATATCGTTGGCACTGACAGTTGCCTCACCGATTTTAACGCCTTGTGCCTGATATTCGTACCACGCTTTTTTGTTTTGGATCTTATCAACGTGTCCCTCCAAGCTGCAACCGCCAATATGCAGGTTGCGTACGTAAAGGTCGTTCGCTACGCGATCAAGATACGTGGTAGCATCCCAAGAGAAGCTATTCCCCAATCCTAAAATTTTCAACATAGTCTTATCCTCTCTTTTTTTCTCTGCGCTTTTGAGCTTCTTCGTAAAGTGTTTTTTCTTCGTCGGTAACGGGGATGAGCGGCGCGACAGTACGCGGATGCTCTTCCTCATCCAGCGCGACGAGAATAAAATGCGCATCGGCAATGAGCACTCTACATCCGTCATACCCTTCGGTCTCGGCGGTGACAAGCACCTCCATGGAGGTTCTTCCAGTAAAGATGACGCGACCTGTAACAACAAGTGTTTCATTGAGGTGTGCGGGGCACAAAAAGCGCATATTTTCAATACACGCGGTGGTAACAGGCCCCTCGGCATAGCGACGTGCGCTGACTGCCGCAACCTCGTCCATCCAAGTAATCAAGTGTCCGCCAAAAAGGCGGTTGGCACCGTTCATATTTGCTTGGCGTAAAATCTGTACAAATTCCGAGACCGAATCTGCGGTGTGTTTGCCGCATACAGGTGTTGTGTTTTCCATATATCCTCCCATTATGGGATCAAATGCCCTCGATTTGCGCCTGCTTAAAGCCGCCACGTTGCAAAATGCCCTCGGCTGCATCGGGCTCCTCAGTTTGAATAATCATAAAGGCCTCTCCATCGTTTTTGCCTGCAAATGCATACATATACTCAACGCCAATTCCGCTCTCTGCCAGCAGGCGAAGAGCCGCCAGTGTTCCACCGGGGGTATCTTCCATAGTGAGAGAAAGCACATCTGTGACGCGAACAATAATGCCTGCCTCGGAAAGGATCTTTTTGCCCTCTTCGGGCTTATCTACGATCAGGCGCAAAATGCCGAAATTGGATGTATCTGCCAAAGAAAGCGCACGAATGTTGATGTGATTTTGCGCCAAAAGATCGGCTACGGCGCACATACGTCCCTGCTTGTTTTCCAAAAATACGGATAATTGCTTAATAATCATATTCTTCTCTCCCTTCTTAAATTTTGCCCGCTCGGTTGTCGATGACGCGCTTTGCCTTGCCCTCGCTACGAACGATAGACTTAGGGTTCACCAGGTGCACCTTGGCACTGATGCCCAGCATAGAGCGCAGATCCTCGGTGATGCGTTTTTCGAGCTTTTCGATCGCCTTGATGTTATCCGAGAAGAAGGCCTCGCTCATCTCAACGTTGATGTCAAAGGTATCGGTATTGTTGACGCGGTCAACAATGATTTGATAGTTGGGTGTAATTTGATCGCCGCTGACCTTGAGGAGTACCTCCTCGATTTGCGACGGGAATACGTTAACGCCGCGAATGATGAGCATATCGTCGGTGCGTCCGTTGGGCTTGCGCATACGGATGTGCGTTCTGCCACACTTGCAGGGCTCGGGGTTGAGCGAGCAGATATCGCGCGTGCGGTAACGAATCACGGGAAACGCCTCTTTTGTAATAGAGGTGAATACCAACTCACCGGTCTCGCCCTCGGGCAGAACCTCGCCCGTTTCGGGATCGATGATTTCAACGATGAAGTGGTCTTCCCAAACGTGCATATCCGCCTGCTCGGGACATTCGCCCGAAACACCGGGGCCGAGCACTTCAGAAAGTCCATAGATATCATATGCTTTCAGGCCGAGTTTTTCTTCAATTTTGAGGCGCATATCCTCGCTCCAAGGTTCGGCACCGAAAATACCGATGCGCAGCTTGAGCTGATCGCGCACACCCATTTTTTCAATTTCCTCGGCAAGATACATCGCATACGAGGGGGTGCAACAAAGAACAGTAGAACCGAAATCGATCATGGTTTGAATTTGATTTGCGGTGTTGCCTGCAGAAATCGGGATAACGGTAGAACCAATGAGCTCAGCGCCGCCGTGCGCACCAAGACCGCCTGTGAAGAAGCCGTAACCAAAAGATATTTGCACAAAATCTTCATCGTTGACGCCTGCTGCACTCATAACGCGCGCAACACATTCATCCCAAAGTTTGAGGTCGTCACGGGTGTAACCAACAACAATTCTCTTGCCGGTGGTTCCCGAGGATGCGTGCACACGAACAACGTCCTTCATAGGAACCGCAAACAATCCATAGGGGTAATAATCACGGAGGTCCTTTTTATAAGAGAACGGAACGCGGTGCAAGTCCTCAATACCACGAATATCATCAGGGGTGAGTCCTGCTTCATCCATACGGTTGCGGAAGCACTCAACGTTCTCATAGCAACGCTTGATCTGTGCGCAAAGTCTTTCACTTTGCAAGCGTTTGAGCTCACTTCTCGGCATACATTCAATTTCTTTGTTAATGAATCCCATTTTTCATACCTTCTTTCGTTTGGGAGCAAGATTGATTGTTTTTTTTACAAATTGTAACCAAGATCAAATGCCTTCAAGTTTGCCTCAAGGAACTTGGGCGGAACGGTGGTCTTGATTGTTTCTATCCATTCCTCATAGGGAATTTCGGTATTCTTTGCCATAACGCCGATGAGAACGACATTAACGGCTTTTGCGTTGCCTGCTTCGCGCGCCAGGGAAAGCGCATCAACGGCGGTCAGGTCAACAACAGCTTCAAGTTTTGCAAGGATGTCAGCAGGATAATCAACCGCTCCCGTGATAACGGGCATCGGATTAATCTTTTGATCGTTGACGATCATTTTGCCGCCCTTCTTCAACCAAGGGAGTGCGCGATATGCCTCAAGGCACTCGAATGCGAGAATGATATCTGCCTCGCCCTTATCGATGATGGGAGAGTGTACGGCATCGCCGAACTTAACGTAGGTAACAACACTACCACCGCGTTGGCTCATTCCGTGAACCTCGGAAACCTTAACGTCATATCCCTTTTGGATGACGGCATTACCGAGAATACGGCTGGCAAGGAGCGTTCCCTGTCCGCCAACACCAACAATCATAATATTCTTCGTACTCATTGTTATGCCTCCTCCTTTTCAATGGCTCCAAAGGGGCAAACGCCTACGCAAAGTCCACAACCGTTGCATTGGGTGGTGTCGATGCGCACCGCACCGCTCTCCTTGTCCACGCTGATGGCGGGGCAACCGAGCTTCATACAAATCTTGCACTTGCGGCACTTTTCGGTGATAACGCAGTTGCCCGTATATTTGACACTCTTGAGAAGCGCGCAGGGGCGTTGTGCGATGATAACCGACGGCTCGTCGGTTGCGAGTTCGGTTTTAACAACTTTTTCAAAATTCTTGACGTCAAAGGGATCGGCAACCGTAATGCGGTCAATGCCAATACCTTGGCAGAGCTTAATAAGGTCAACCTGACGGGTTGCCTCACCGCGAATGGTCTTGCCTGTGGTGGGATTATCCTGATGTCCCGTCATACCCGTGATGGAGTTGTCAAGAATAAGCACGGTATTGATGCCCTTGTTGTAAACGATGTCAACAAGTCCGGTAATGCCGGAGTGCATAAAGGTAGAGTCACCAATAACAGACACGAGTTTGCCTGCGAACTCTTTGCCCTGCACCTTTGCCATACCGTGTGCCGCGCTGACCGATGCACCCATACAAATGGTGGAGTCAACTGCGGCAAGAGGCGCAACTGCACCGAGAGTGTAGCAACCGATGTCACCCGAAACGGTGACGCCGAGCTTATTCAAAACATAGAAAGTGCCGCGGTGCGGACAGCCCGCACACATAACGGGGGGACGGCCGGGAATCTGCTCGTCGAGTGCAATAAACTCTGCGGCATCTTCGCCAAGCACTACCTTGCGAATCATAGAGGGGGTATATTCGCCAAGCATCGAGAAGAGCTCCTTGCCCTTTACATCCATACCCATTGCGCGGCAAGCATCCTCAATGAAAGGATCGAGTTCTTCAATGACATAAACGGTCTTGCACTTGGATGCAAAATCTTTGAGGAATTTTTCGGAAAGCGGCCAAACGATGCCGAGCTTGCAATAATTTACCTTGTTGCCAAGTGCTTCTTTGGCATACTGATAAGCAATACCTGCCGAAATAACACCAATATCACTGCCGTTATCCTCTACGGTGTTAAAGGGACAGTTTGCGGCGTATTCTTCTATCTTTTGAGTTCTTTCTTCAACCACAACGTGACGTTTGATGGCGTTTGCGGGCATCATAACGTTCTTTGTAATATTCTTTTGGTATTCCTTGACGCTATGTACTTCTCTCTCGCCAAGCTCTACAAGACTTTGGGAGTGAGAAACGCGCGTGGAAAGGCGAACGAGAACGGGAGTATCGAACTGCTCGCTCAAATCAAATGCGGCTTTGGTAAAGTCGCGACACTCCAAAGAATCGGAGGGCTCGAGCATCGGGATTTTTGCCGCCCTTGCATAGTGACGGGAATCCTGCTCGTTTTGCGAGGAGTGCATACCGGGGTCATCTGCCACGCAGTAGACCATTCCACCGCTCACGCCTGTATAGCTGTTGGTAAAGAGGGGGTCTGCCATCACGTTCAGCCCTACGTGCTTGCAGCAGGTCATGGCTCTGCCGCCTGCGATGGATGCACCAATGGCAACCTCGGCGGCTACTTTTTCGTTGGGTGCCCACTCTACAAATACATCCTCTGCGGGGTATGTCGCCATGCACTCTGTAATCTCGGTGCTGGGTGTGCCCGGGTAAGAGGAAACAAGATGCACGCCTGCTTCATATGCGCCCTGCGCTACGGCGGCGTTGCCAAGCATTAATTTTTTCATAATGGTATTACTCCTTTTTTAGCCCTCGATTTGCTGCGCTACGAGACTTTCGCCGCAATAAATGCTACGCAGCTTCGGCTTTTCGATTTTACCCGTGGGGTTGCGCGGAACCTCGGCAAAGATAATGCGACGGGGACGCTTGTAACGAGGGAGAGGCGCGCAGAAGCGATTCAGTTCTTCCTCGGTCAAGGTGTACCCTTCTTTGAGTTCCACGATTGCGGCGGCGATTTCGCCAAGACGGGGCTCGGGCAAGCCGATAACGGCTACATCCTTAACAGCGTCGTGCTTGCGGATAAAATCTTCTATTTGTACGGGGTAGATATTCTCTCCACCCGTGATGATAACGTCTTTTTTGCGGTCAACGAGGAAGATAAATCCGTCCTCATCCTCCATTGCCATATCTCCTGTCAAGAGCCACTCACCGTGCAAAATCTCATCGGTGGCTTCTTTGTCCTTGTAATAGCACTTCATAACACCGGGGCCCTTGACGCAAAGTTCACCGACTTCACCGCGAGGAACCACGTTTCCATGTTCGTCGATGATACAGACCTGCCAGCCGTAACCTGCCTTGCCAATGGCGCCAACCTTTTCGACGTTCTCCACACCCAAATGCACACAACCGGGGCCGATAGACTCAGAAAGACCGTAGTTGGTGTCATATTGATGGTTGGGGAACACTTTGAGCCAACGGCGAATGAGAGAGGGCGGTACGGGTTGTGCACCAATGTGCATCAATCTCCATTGGTCGAGGTCGTAATCCTCAAGCTTGACGTCGCCGCGCTCGATGGCATCCAGCATATCCTGCGCCCACGGAACGAGCAACCAAACAATGGAGCAACGCTCGTCGGATGCGGCTTTGAAGATCCACTCGGGGCGTGTTCCCTTGAGAAGAACCGCCTTGCTGCCGCTCATCAAAGAGCCAAACCAGTGCATTTTTGCGCCCGTATGATAAAGCGGCGGGATGCAAAGGAAAACGTCGTTGTGCGTTTGTCCGTGGTGGTTGTGCTCAACACGTGCCGCGTGAATGAGACTGCGGTGCGCGTGCAGAATGGCCTTGGGAAAACCCGTAGTGCCCGACGAGAAATAGATGGCGGCATCGTCGCTCTCTTCAATCTGCATCTCGGGTGCACGGGAATCACAGTAGCCAATCATTTTATCGTAACTGTCGGCAAAGGACGGGCAGTCCTCGCCAACGTAGAACATATGCTTAATGTCGGGCAGACGGTCACAAATCTGCTCCATACGGCCTACAAATTCGGGGCCGAAGACGAGCATTGAACAATCGGCTTTTTCGAGACAATATTTGATTTCATCTGCTACATAACGGTAGTTGAGCGGCACAACGATAGCGCCTGCTTTGAGAATGCCGAAATAGATGGGCAGCCACTCGATGGAGTTCATTAAAAGAATGGCAACCTTGTCACCTCGACGGCATCCGCGCGTGAGGAGCAAATTGGCAAAGCGATTGGCTTTTGCATTGAACTCGCCCCAAGTCAAGGAACGGCGGAAGGGCTTGCCCGGCTCGGGCTGCATCAGGGAGTAATCCTTCCAAGTCAAGCGACTCTCGGGCTCAAAACAGGGGTTGATTTCAACAAGCGCTGTTTCTTCCCCATAAAGCGATGCGTTTTGGTTTAACAAATCAATAATTGTCATACTGTTCTCCTTTTTAACCGATATACAAAAAACGCCCTCTGCGACATGCGCAGAGGACGGTGAAAAATACCGCGGTACCACCTCTGTTGTCAGATCCCTTTTGGAGGCAATCTAACCACTTTGTGCGCTGTAACGGGCTGCCCGTCGTATCCTACTGCCTGTGGGTTCGGTACGAAACTCGCGAACTGTATTCAAAAGCCCTTTGTCTCTGTCTTTCACCACCCGACAGTTCTCTGTGCACTCCAGCGCTTTCTACTTGTTTTCGGTCAACATCTTTTATTATTATTGACTATTATAACACTCTAATCTATATTTGTCAAGTATTTTGTGATAATTCCGTCGGGTTTTGTCATTTTTCTTCTTGACAAATGCAGCACTTTCCCGTATAATATAGTAAGTGACGAAATTTGACCATCCTCGCGCTCGCGAGGACGAAAGGAAACTGAGTATGGAAATGAAAGTTGTAAAATTTGGCGGTTCTTCTTTGGCAGATGCCAACCAGTTCCGCCGCGTTGCTGCCATCGTTGCGGCTGACCCCGCTCGCCGTTACGTTGTAGCATCCGCCCCCGGCAAGAGATTCAAAGATGACGTAAAAGTGACCGATATGCTCTACCACTGCTATGAGTTGGTGCGCCAGGGTAAAAACATTGCTGACTACTACGAAAAGATTCGCGAGCGCTATAATTCTATCATCGCGGACCTTGGTCTTGATTTTGATATTTCGGGCGAGCTTGACTACATCCGCAACGCCATTGAGCATTACTCCGGTCAGGATTTTGCCGCCAGCCGCGGTGAGTATCTCAACTCCCTCATTCTTGCCAAGTATCTCAAATTTGATTTCATCGATGCCGAGTCGGTCATCTACTTCCGCGAAAACGGCACCTTTGACGAAGAAAAGACCAACACTATGATGCGCGAGGAGCTCAAAAAGCATCAATATGCCGTCATTCCCGGCTTCTATGGCGTTATGCCCAACGGCACCATTAAGACCTTTAGCCGCGGTGGTTCGGATATCACCGGTTCGATTGTTGCGCGCGCCGCTGAAGCTGACCTTTATGAAAACTGGACCGACGTTTCGGGTTGCTTGATGGCAGACCCTCGCATTGTGAACGATCCCCTGCCCATTAAGACCATCACCTACCGCGAATTGCGCGAGCTTTCTTATATGGGTGCATCGGTGCTGCACGAGGATGCGATCTTCCCCGTTCGCTATGCGGGTATTCCAATCAACATTCGCAACACCAACGAGCCCTCTGCTCCCGGCACAATGATCGTTTCTGCAACCTCGGAATATGACTCTGCACACATCATTACGGGTGTTGCCGGCAGACGCGGATTCTCGGTTATCAGCATTGAAAAGGATATGATGAACGCCGAAATCGGTTTTGGGCGTCGCGTACTTGACGTACTTGAGGACAATGACGTTTCCTTTGAACATCTGCCCTCGGGAGTTGACACGATGAGCGTGATCGTTTCGAGCAGTAGCATTAAGGACGAGTTTAAGCGTGAGCGAATCCTCTCTTCCATCAACAAGCGCGTCAGACCTGACAGCGTGGTGATTGAGGATGGCCTGGCGCTCCTCGCCGTTGTTGGTCGCGGTATGGTAAAAGCAAAAGGCACCGCTGCTCGCGTGTTCTCCGCTATCTCTGCCGCCGGCATCAACATCCGTATGATTGACCAGGGATCGAGCGAGCTTAATATCATCATCGGTGTTGAAGAACACGACCTTGAAAAGGCGTTGACCGCGATTTATAATGAATTTGTGAAGTAAGTGGATAAAGGATTTGTGGGGAGACCTTTTTGCAAAAAGGTCTCCCCACACCCCTTCCAAAAACTCTCTAACGAAAAATCACAAAATAGAGTTGTTCGTTTTCGGATAGACAGTCGATGCGACCCGCAAGGGGTTCGCTCGGCTCTCGCTAACGGTCAGAGACCACCGAGACCTTGCCCGTTAAGAAAGTTGTTAAGAATAAACACAGACCGCAGAAGTCGTGACTTCCGAGGTCTGTGACTTTTTTATCTTCCCCACCTATTAAGCATTTCCATATACTTTGAATCTTCTCTCAATCTTGCAAATTGAGGATGTGGCGAGCTTAAAAGACGATTCGCTTGCCACACAACTATATCGTTCGTTTTATAGGTGGACTGAATTTGTTCTTTGAGAACGCTATCGTTTTCGGCAAGCTTCATCATTCTTTCCATCGCAACAAATTGCTTTTCTCTGATGCTAATCACATCATCAATAGGAGCATTTTCCATCGTCAGCATCTCTGCTAAAACCGCACAAATCGCCTGCTCTCCTATGCAGAAAAACTCAAGATCCTGCTTTGAACTTATGCCGGCAAATTCTTCTGCCATTGATTCAATATGCTTGATTTTTTCACCGATAGAAAGCGTTGGATCAAAACGGATAATGCGAGCAAGCTTGATAGACATTACATCCATCAAACCATAGCAATTCTTTTTGTTCCAATATCGGTATTCGGATGTATTCTTATCGAAAAGCTGTTCTTTGACTATTGGTGCGTGCCACGCAGGAAGCTTTGACAGAACTTCAAGTGCCGCTTGTGTATCGCCTGCAGCGTGGAGCAACTTTGCCTTCATGTCGATGGCTTCGGCACGCAGATCATCTTGGCTGCATCCTTCTAAAATGCAATCGCATATTTGTGTCAGCTCTTCCTTGTTTTTTAGCAGAATTTCAGCATTGTTTCCTGCTTCTCCACCGACCTTATCCCACATATATTTGGTCATAATACGATAGTCGTGAGGATATTTCTTTCTGGCGCCAACAATCAATTTGGTTCTTTCTGCAAACCGCCCTTCAACACTTAATTGCTGATATTCTGCAATGATCTTATCTACATCGGCCTTTGCTTTTGCTTCATCATAGCCCAAAAGTTCGTCGACAGTAACACCAAAAATTTCTGCAAGCGGAAACAACATTGTAATGTCGGGGTATGTGTTTTTTGCTTCCCATTTACTTACTGCTGCTGTCGAGATAGTTAAAAGTTCTGCGAGTTGCTCTTGTGTGAGTCCCTTCGCAAGACGTAAGCGTTTAATATTCATTCCAATATTCAGTTCCATCAATATTCTCCTTTTGAGTAAAGTAAACAGGCCCGTTTCTGCTTATATTATACCATACTTTTGCCCATTTGCAAGCGAAGCGTAGGTAACAAATATTTAACTAACAGTTAATTATTTTTACAAAATAGGCAAACAAAAAATAGGCGACTATAGTGTTGTACCCCAAAGGACAGTTTTCAAAATACGGTATATCTCGAAAGAGGTATGCCGTATTTTGCATTTGTGACTACAAATGCAGTGCTTGTCAGGGCAATTGACAAGTCATAGGTGAACAAAAAAGGCTCCCTTGTGTAAAGGGAGCTGTCAGCGAAGCTGACTGAGGGATTGTTCTACGAGGTGATCAATATATTCGCAAACACTCCGAAAGTTTTTATGTATTTCTGTATTAGGTATTCTGATAACTGTCAAACCGTATTCTTCAAGAAAAGCGGTTCTTTCTTCATCGTGTTGCTTTCCTTCTTCGGTATAATGCCCCGAGCCATCAAGCTCTATGACGAGCTTTGCCTCTGCACAGTAAAAATCCGCAATATACCTTCCGAGAACCTTCTGACGAGAAAAGCGGACAGGATAGGTACGCAAGAAATCATACCAAAGATGTTTTTCTTCTTTGGTCATATTCTTCCGCAGCATTTTTGCGGTTGGAACAATGTCCTTATTGTGTTTTCTCTGCATCACAATCCCTCCGTCACGCTTCGCGTGCCACCTCCCTTTACACAAGGGAGGCTTTTGTCGCTTGGCATTTCAATATTCCTCGACAAATTGGAATTTACTTTCTCCAATGGCTTACCACATGGTGATATATATTCTCGTTAAAATCAACAATATAGTCACGATGCTCTTCAAATGACAGATAATAAGCATCGATCGTTGCTATACCAAGTTTCAATGCCTTTTGTAATCTATGGTTGCCATCAATTAGCTTGTCTATATTTTCTGTTAGATTGACAATAATTAGAGGCTGAGTGATTTCGGTAGTCATAGCATATTCTTCGTTTCCGTGAAACGGATTGTTTAGAGCAAGAAGCTTAACATCGAATGTTCTTATTCTAAACTTTTCAATATCTTTGAGGAGCTTTTCGATGTCCCATATTATAGATCCATATTCATTACCAATCTGATATTTTTGCTCCATATTCGTTCCTCGTCAAATTCTTATTTATCTGTCTGACTTATTCAAGTTTCACTTTTGTTTATCAGATAAATCAGGTTTAGTCCCTATTCCTATTATAACACAAAAACCGCAGAAAGTCAATCTGCGGTTTCTGGTTTTTCTGTCGGTAGGTAAAACTGTCCTTTAGAGTGAAGCGCTATTGGTCGTCCACCTTTCTTTTCTCACCCATTGGGCGAGTCGGTTCTAAAAATGCGTTGTTGATTTTCTTTCTTTTCGGTGTTATAATAGAGTCACAGAGGCCTTGAGTTCACAAAAAGAGGTGTAATTATGGAAATTGGAAACAAAATTAAACAACTGCGTTACAAAGCGGGGCTCACACAAGAGCAGCTTTCCGAACGGCTTGGCATCAGCGCACAGTCGGTATCCAAATGGGAGACCGCTACCACAATGCCCGACATCACACTCCTGCCGGCACTTGCAACCGAATTGGGCGTTACGATTGACGAATTATTTGATTTGACCGCCAATCAAAAGCTCTGCCGCATTGAAAACCGCTTGGATATTGAAGAAGAATTCACAAACGACGTTTTTGCCGAATACGAAACATTCCTCAAAAACCAAATCGACGAGGGCGCGGACAAACGGAAAGCTTTGAGTCTTTTGGCACATCTTTATCACCACCGTATGCTCTCCGACTCCCGAAAGGTCAGCAAATATGCAAGAGAGGCGATTATGCTCGCTCCCGAAATCAAGGAATGTCAATGGCTCCTGCAAAAAGCCGAGGGGGCTCATATTTGGGATTGGAACATCGGAAATCGCACCGCGGTAATTGATTTTTACAAGCGTGTGATTGAAAACGATACCGGCACACCCAAAACGCCCTTGCCATATTACGAGGTAATGGACAATCTCCTGGCTGATCATCGTGCAAAAGAAGCAAGAGAGTATTTGGAGATTTATAAAACGCTCCCTGCGCACAAGTCGTTTTTGATCCCTGTTTACGAGGCACATATCGCACTTGCCGAATACGACACCCAAAAAGCCGACAGCATTATGGAAGCCGCACTTGCAGAGTTCAAAGACAACAGCGGTTTTCTGTTTGAAAGTGCACAATATCACGCCAAAAGATGTCAGTATGAGAAAGCAATAGAATTCTATGAAGCATCGTGGGCGGCAGATGCAGAGAAAAAACCGCGCTTTACCGATGCGCTGCACGGCATCGCCATCATCTATGAGATATTGGGCGAACGTGAAAAGGCCATTCAAACCTATGACAAAATGATCGCTTGCATCAAGGACGAATGGGGCTACCGCGACGAGGATGCCGCCGTAATTGAAGTAGAACGCGAAAAGAAAAGATTGATGAAATAAACAGAACGCGGAAGCCGTGGCTTCCGCGTTCTGTTTTTGTTATTGAATTTCGTCAAGCAGCATTTGAAGCGCGTGATGCGCTACTGCGTTGCGTACTTGTGCGCGTGTTGCATTTTCTACAAAAACACACTCACTGCGCACGCCTTGAGGCGTTGCAATACCGATATAAACAGTACCTGTGGGGTCCTTCTCCGTTCCGCCACCGGGTCCTGCGTATCCCGTTGCCGAGAGTGCATAGTCGGTGCCAAAACCCTCTTTTGCGCGCATAGCCATTGCTTTGGCGCACGCGTGGCTGACCTCGGTGTGCTCCTCGATAATAGAAGCATCAACGCCAAGCACATCGGTTTTGATGCGGTTGGTGTAGGTCACCATGCCGCCTGCGAGCACCGCGGAGCTGCCCGCCACGTCGGTGATGCTTTTGGCAATCAGTCCACCCGTGCAGGATTCTGCTGTCGATACGGTGCTTTGCTTTTCTTTGAGCACCTTGACCATCAACGCTGAAATGCGACGGAGCTCTGCATTTGAGACGATAGAAATTTTCATGCCGTCACTTCCCTTTTGTTATTCGAGCTCGAATACACCCTTGTAGAGTTGATAATACTGTCCGCGCTCGGCAATCAGTTTTTCGTGGTTGCCGCGCTCAATGATACGGCCGTGGTCAAGCACCATAATGACGTCGGAGTTGCGAACGGTAGAGAGGCGGTGCGCAATAACGAACACCGTTCTGCCCTTCATCAAGGCGTCCATACCCTTTTGCACGATCGCTTCGGTACGGGTATCGATGGAGGAGGTTGCTTCATCGAGGATCATAACAGGGGGATCGGCCACTGCCGCACGCGCAATGGAAATCAACTGTCTCTGACCTTGCGAAAGGTTCGAGCCGTTATTAGCCAATTCGGTGTTGTAGCCCTCGGGCAGACGTGTAATGAAGTCATGCGCACCCGCAAGCTTTGCGGCTTCGATGCACTCCTCGTCGGTAGCATCGAGTTTACCGTAGCGAATGTTATCGAGAACCGTTCCCGTAAAGAGGTTGGTATCCTGCAAAACAATGCCGAGAGAGCGACGCAGATCGGACTTTTTGATCTTGTTGATGTTGATGCCGTCGTAACGGATCTTACCGTCGGCGATATCGTAGAAGCGGTTGATCAGGTTGGTAATGGTCGTTTTACCTGCACCCGTTGCGCCAACAAAGGCAACCTTTTGACCGGGCTCGGCAAATACGCTGACGTCGTGAAGAACGGGCTTGCCTTCTTCGTAGGCAAAGTCTACTTCGGTCATACGCACGTCACCGCGCACTTGTTGATAGGTGATGGTTCCATCGCCGTGAGGATGTTTCCAAGCCCACACGCCTGTGTGGTGATCGACTTCGCGGATGCTTCCATCCTCAAGGATTTCGGCGTCAACGAGGGTCACGTAGCCATCATCGACCTCGGGCTCGGCATCCATCAGCGTGAATACGCGCTCGGCACCCGCCATAGCCATAACAACAGAGTTGATTTGTTGGGAAACTTGGTTGATGTTACCCGTGAACTGCTTTGCCATAGAAAGGAAGGATACAATGATACCCGCATCGATGGCAACCAAGCCGCCAAACAAGCTTTGAATACCGGGGTTCGGGATGCCGCTGACAAGGAACAAACATCCAACCATGGCAAGGATAACGTAAAGCACGTTACCGATGTTCATAATAATGGGGCCGAGCATATTGGCGCACGCGTTTGCACGGTAGCCAACTTCAAAGAGCTCGTCGTTAATTGCATCAAAGTCTTTTTGGCTGGTTTGTTCGTGGCAGAAAACTTTTACGACCTTTTGACCGCTCATCATTTCCTGAACGTAGCCCTCTTGCTTACCAACTGTTTTTTGCAGGGCGATAAAAAAGCGAGCAGAGTTACCGCCAAAGAACTTGGTTACAGTAATCATCAGGAATACACCCAAAACGAGAATGAGTGTGAGATACAAGCTGTAATACAGCATAATGAAGAATACACTGATAACGATAACGCTTGCGCGAATAAGCGTGGGAAGAGACTGCCCCACCAACTGACGGAGCGTGTCAATATCGTTGGTGTAACGGCTCATAATGTCACCGTGCTTGTTGGTGTCAAAATACTTAATGGGCAAATTCTGCATCTTTGCAAAAAGTGCCTTGCGCATTTTGCTCAAAAAGCTTTGGGTAACAACTGCCATCAGTTGTGTCTCCAGCGTAATTGCAATGATGGAAACAACGTAAAAGCCAAGCAAAACCAACACCTTGGGAACAATATCGTGCTTTGCAACGTCCCAAGCAGCACCGCTTTCAACGGCGTTCAAAATAGCATTGGTGACTTCTTTGAGGAAGATGGAAGGAATAGCCGATGTAACGGCACAAAAGATGATGCAAACGATGGAAATGGGAAGAAGAACGGGATAAAAGCTGAACAGCATCTTAAGCAGACGCTTAAGCACGCCTACGTTCAGTTTACGCTTTGGAGGACGCATCATAGAATGAGGTGCACCTGAAGGGGGATTTCCCTGCTTTACAGGAGGATTAAACTGCTTCATTTTGGTCACCTCCGTTTGTTTGTTGCTCATATACCTCGCGATAAATTTCGCTGGTTTGGAGCAGTTCTTTATGCGTACCGCGGTCGGCAATCTTGCCGTTCTCCATAACCAAAATCAAGTCGGCATCCTGCACCGAGGAGATGCGTTGTGCAATGATGATCTTGGTGGTGGTAGGTATGTAGGACTTAAATCCCGAACGAATGAATGCATCGGTTTTGGTATCCACCGCACTGGTGGAGTCATCGAGAATGAGAATCTTGGGCTTTTTGAGAAGCGCACGGGCAATGCAAAGGCGTTGCTTTTGTCCGCCCGAGACGTTGGTGCCTCCCTGCTCGATCATACTGTCGTAGCCATCGGGGAAAGAACGTACAAATTCGTCCGCCTGTGCTAAGCGACAAGCTTCCTCAATTTCGGCATCGGTTGCATCGGGATTGCCCCAACGCAGATTTTCTTTGATGCTGCCTGCAAACAAGAGGTTCTTTTGCAGAACAACCGCCACGCTGTTCCGCAAGCTTTCAATCGAATAGTCACGCACGTCAACACCGCCAACCTTAACCGAGCCCTCGGTAACGTCATACAGACGCGGAATCAACTGAACAAGTGTGGATTTACTCGAGCCCGTACCGCCGATGATGCCGACGGTCATACCCGAATCGATGTGCAGATCGATATCGGAAAGAGCAAACTTTTGCGCTTGAGCGGAATATTTGAAGTTGACGTTTTCAAAATCAATGGAGCCGTCCTTGACCTCGGTAACAGGATTTTCGGGATCGTGCATATCGGATTCTTCGTCAAGCACCTCGCACACACGCTTTGCTGCCTGTGCGGAAATGGTGAGCATTACGTAAATCATCGAAAGCATCATCAAGGACATCAAAATTTGCACGCCGTAGGTCAGGAGTGCGGAGATTTGACCGATCTTTACACCGCCGATGCCGTTGATTGCCATAAAGGAACCGAGCAACAGAACCACTGCCATGTTGAAGTACATACAGAAGTTCATCAAAGGGGTGTTGAGCGCTACAATACGTTCGGCACGGGTAAAGTCGTCGCAAATCGAGTCAGCCGCGGTGGCAAACTTCTCTTTTTCGTAGTCCTCACGGGAAAATCCCTTTACAACACGCATGCCGCGCACGTTTTCTTCGATAGACTCATTGAGTCGGTCATATTTTTTGAATACGCGTTGGAATGCTGGCATTGCCTTCCTGCTGACCAAGTACAAGCCGCCGCCGAGAACGGGAATGACCACTACAAAGGTTACAGCCATCCAACCGCCCATATAAGCGGACATTGCAATGGAGAAGATAAACATCAACGGGCTGCGCACCGCCGTACGAATGATCATCATAAACGCCATTTGCACGTGTTGCACGTCGGTGGTGATACGCGTCACCAAGGATGCCGAGGAAAATTTGTCGATGTTGCCAAAGCTAAAGGATTGAATCTTGGCAAAAATATCGTGGCGCAGATTTTTGGCAAAACCCGCCGAAGCGCGCGCCGACGTAAAGCCCGCAAGACCTCCACAGGTTAGGGATGCAACCGCCATCAGCACCAAAACTCCGCCAACAGCCAAGATGTAGCCCATATCCAAGTTTGTTCCCTTTTCTTGAATTTGGTTGATCAAAAATGTGGCGGTAACAAAGGGGATAAGAGTTTCGATAACCGCTTCGCCCACCATTAAAAGAAGTGTTAATATGGCTTCTTTTTTGTATTCTCGCACACACTTTGCAAGTTTTTTCAGCATAGTTCCTACAAAATTTCCTTTCACTATATAACTATAAATTTACAGTATATTATTATAGCACAACAAGATGGCAAAGTCAACCGCGAACACAAAAAAATAAGAAAAACAACACCGAAAAAACAAAAAAGCTCCGCGTTGCGCGGAGCTTTGATGTGTAAGATAGATTATTTCATATGAACGTCGATTTGAGGGAAAGGAATCTCAATTCCTTCTGCTTCCAGTCTCTTGTGAATGGACTCGAGAACGTCAAAGTTGACTTGCCAATAGTTTGCGGTCTCTGTCCACAAACGGAGAACAAAGGTCAGAGAGCTATCACCTTGTGTTGTGAGACGGCAGAAAGGTTCAGGATCCTTGAGTACCAGCTCGTGCTTGGAACCCTCTTCGAGAAGAATCGCCTTTACGCGGTCAATATCGCTGCCGTATGCTACGCCAATGTTCAAATCCACACGACGTGTGCCGTTAACGGAATAGTTGACAACAGAGTTATTCATAATGCTGCCGTTGGGAACGGTAACACTCTTGTTGTCGGGAGTTTTGAGGAAGGTATAGAAAACGTCAATATCGTCAACCGTACCCGAAAAACCGTTTACTTCAATGTAATCGCCTACTCGGAAGGGGTGGAAAAGCAGAATCATAATACCGCCTGCAAAGTTAGAGAGTGCTCCTTGCAATGCAAGACCGATAGCCACACCGGCAGAGGCAATAGCCGCGATAACCGATGCCATCGGTACGCCCATAATGGCAATGATGGTAACTGCAAGAATAATGTACAAAACAACGTTGACAAAGTTCGCCAAGAAATGTGCCACCGTGGGCTCCATTTTTTGCGCCGCTTTGCCGCTTCGCAGAGACTTGACAACTGCTTTAATAATGAGTCGGCAAACAATGAAGATAGCAATCGAAATCAAGAGTTTGAGACCTACGTCCTGCAAAATAGGGATGATCCAGTTCAAAAATCGTTCCATAAAAAACCTCCTGCTTTTTTGTTTTATATCACAATAGCATCGTTGCAGTATCTGTCACTGCCCTTTTGCTCTTATGCCAAGAAAACGCCCTCAATGAAGATTTTAAGACCAATGATGATAAGAATAGAGCCACCGAAAATAGATGCCTTGCCTGCAAGCTTCGTGCCAAAGGTCTTGCCCAAAAGCAGACCGATAGAACAAAGAATAAACGTGACAATAGCGATCACAAGGCAGCACACAAGTGCCATCAGCCAATTGTATTCGGCAATGGTAAAACCAACCGAGAGAGCATCAATAGACGTTGCTACACCCTGCACAAGAAGTGCCGAAACACCAATAGCGTTACACCCACAATCATCATCGCCTTTGCAAGTAATGCCTTCGTAAAGCATCTTGCCGCCAATGTAGCCGAGAAGTCCAAGCGCAATCCAAGGGATGAGTTTGCCAAAAAACGCAAAATACTGTATTATGGTATGTACGCATATCCAGCCAATCATAGGCATGGCAAATTGGAATAAAGAAAAAACACCCGCCACACCGCACATCTTGCGCGTACTCATACACGGTTCGTTGAGACCGTTCGCAAGCGACACCGAAAATGCATCCATTGCAAGTCCTGCGCCAAGCGCAATGCTCATCATAAAGAATCCAAAATCCATAGAAGCGCTCCATTCTTTTTCTTCTCGCCTTATTATATCACAAAAGCGTCTTTCTGTCAATCCATTATTTTTTGTTGCATTTTTGGAAAAAGTGTGTTACAATAAAGAAAACCACAAAAAGGAGGTGCACTTATGCTTTGCCGTCAATGTCCGCGAGAATGTCAAATAGACCGCCAAGGGGAGCACTACGGCTTTTGCGCCTCCCCCGATGAATTTTTGGTCGCTCGCGTGGGGCCTCACGCATGGGAAGAACCACCCATCAGCGGCACGCGCGGCTCGGGAACCATCTTTTTTGGCGGTTGCAATCTGCGTTGCGTGTTCTGCCAAAACCGTGCCATCAGTCATGGCGGCGTTGGTCGCAAAATGAACGATGATGCACTCCTTGATGCGATGTTGCGCTTGCAGGATGCAGGGGTACACAACATCAATCTCGTCACACCCTCACACTACATCCTGCAACTCGCACGTCTTTTGGAACGAGCAAAACCGCTTTTACACATCCCCGTGGTGTGGAACAGCAGTGCCTACGAGAGCGTGGAATCGCTCCGCGCGCTGGAGGGGCTTGTGGACGTTTATTTGCCTGACGTCAAGTATTTTTCTCCTGCCGTATCTGCGGCTTACTCATCCGCTCCCGACTATTACGCCGTAGCCGTTCGCGCCGTTGGCGAGATGTTGCGCCAAGCGGGAGACGCGCGACTCTATTCGGACGAAGGCATCCTTTTGCGCGGTATCATCGTACGACACCTCATTCTACCCGGTTGCCGCGCGGATTCGATTGACCTGCTCACCGCTCTTGCAAAAAAATTTGGCACCGATGCGTTTCTCCTTTCCCTAATGGGACAGTACACCCCCGAATTCTCGGAGGATGCTCCCTACCCCAACCTGCACCGACGCTTGACCTCTTTTGAATATCAATCCGTTCAATCCTGCGCCACCGACCTCGGCTTTGACGGTTTTTCGCAGGATTTGACATCTGCTACAAGTAAATACACACCTGATTTTTAGGGGATGCGTTTTTTTGTGGGGGAAACTTCTTGAGAGAAGTTTCCCCCACACCCCTTCAAAAACTTTCTGACAGAAAATCACCAAAAGAAACGCCAAAGTCACACACAGACGGGCGGGGCACACCACAAGGGTGTGCTTTTTCTATCGCGAGCGGCTAGGTAGCGAAGCGGCGCGAACGGAATGAATGACAGTCCGGTGGACTGTCAGAACGTGAGCGAGACCGAGCCACAGCGAGACCCGCCAAGACCCTGCCCACTAAGAA
>JAZSFM010000003.1:0-13552 GCA_045532215.1 Eubacteriales bacterium
AACCATAAATATATTTGACGAAATGCCGCTTCGCATGAAAATGTCGTTTTCGTCAAGCGGATATTACAATTTTGAGCCTAACTGTGTTTATGAAAAGAACGCATATTTATGTTATGAAATCAATGACGAATACTATCGTATGGTATATCACGTTCAATATGTCAACGGAGAACTCGAAGGCTTTTATACTCAGCACGGAAAAACAACGCCCATAAAGTATATGAAACTTGATGATACGCCAGAAGATGCGCCATACAAATATGTGCCGACAGAAATATATGTCCCAAACACCGATAAAACAAGATTTGAAATTCTGAAGCAATATGCTGAATACGACCGGAGCAAAGAATATGGTTGCGGCAATGAATTTATTTTGGGTGGAGACATTCCTCAAATATTGAAAAAATACGACTATTCTAACTACATAAACGGATTAGATAACACTAACGACGAGATCGTTTTCCGTTTGCTTGATTTTGTATGCGATCATTTTGGTCATAACGGCTCTGGCGGTTTAGGTTCAGGAAGAACTATCACTGATCTAATTGCATTTTGTGAAACAAACGATAATAAATCGAATTGTCGAGGACTTGCAATCTTATTAGCTTCTATCCTTCGTTTGAATGGTATCAAAGCGCAGCATATTACTTGTTTGCCATATGAAGATCCATTTGAGGATTGCCATGTTGTTGTAGATTGTCTTTTGCCGTCCGGAAAGCGAATTATGCTTGACCCCACATGGCGTCTGTATCTAAAAGACAAGGAAGGAAATTATGTGTCGCTTTCACATTTAAGAGAACTCTTGTTGGCTGATGAGCCAATTTTTGAGAACCAGACGGCGGATTATAATGGAACAGGATTTGCTAAAGAGTATCATAGGAACTATATGATAAAAAATACTTTCCGTTTTGCTCGTTGCACCTTGAATAAAGAGGGTGTTGATGGACGTACAAAAACTTCAAGATATATTGAATTGATTCCACAAGGCTATCCGATTGAAAACTTCTCCGAGAAGAAAAAAGCTGATTTTGTTTATAACGATATTGAGTTTTGGCAAATGTGAAAACACCTACATGAACAAAGCCCCATCCAAATTGGATGGGGCTCTTCCTTCTTTTATAATTCTTATTTCTTCAATTTCAGCGTTTTTTCATACGCCGCGGTGACGGCACTCATTGCGGTGGAACGGAAGGAGCCCTCCTCAAGTGCGTGCACACCTGCGATGGTCGTGCCACCGGGGCTACATACTGCATCTTTCAGTTCCCCAGGGTGCTTTCCGCTTTGGAGCAACAGTTCAGCCGCACCCAAAAGGGTTTGCGCGGCATAAAGGTTTGCTTTGTCACGCGCGAGTCCGCACTCCACTGCGCCGTCGGCAAGTGCCTCAGCAAACAGATAGACAAATGCAGGTCCGCATCCCGAAAGTGCGCTTGCGGCATCGATTTTATCCTCCGGAATTTCATCCAACTTCCCTGCTTTTGCAAGCGCGTACAAGAAGGTATCGATTTCATCCTCAGCAACGGCATCATTTGCGGTATAGAGAATCATTCCCTCGCCAACAGAAACGGGTGTGTTGGGCATAATGCGAATGACGGGTGCTTTCATTCCGCACATCTTCTCTACTGCCGCCACGCTGACACCTGCCGCCATACTGATGAGCACAAAACGGTCTTTTCTCGCTCTGAGAATGGGTGAGATCTCCTCAAAAAGCCCCTCAAAGCCCTGCGGCTTGACGCCAAGAAAGATATATTCACAATCGGTAACAACCTGTTCAAGGAGAGCAACGCCACAGCCGAGAGACTCGGCAAGTGCGGCGGCTTTTTCGATATTGGCATCGCAAAGCGCGATCTCAAAGGGGTTTGCGGTCTTTGCAACGGCCTGTGCCAGAGCACCGCCCATGTTACCGCAACCGATAAAACCAAATTTGTATTTCATAATAACCTCTTTCCCCATCAGCGGATCTGTCCGTTACCGTTGATGACGTATTTGTAGGTGGTGAGTTCCTCAAGTCCCATCGGACCGCGCGCGTGGAGTTTTTGTGTGGAGATGCCGATCTCGCATCCAAGACCGAACTCACCGCCATCGGTAAAGCGTGTGGATGCGTTGACGTAAACTGCGGCACTATCCACTGCCGCCGTAAAGTATGCGGCATTTTGCTCGTTTTTGGTGATGATCGCCTCGCTGTGATGCGTGGAATGACGTGCGATGTGCTCAATCGCTTCTCTGACATCCTCAACCACTTTTACTGCGAGAATGTAATTGAGAAATTCGGTGTCAAAATCTGCATCTGTTGCGGGTGTACCATCAATGATTGTTCCTGCCTCGGCATCGACGCGAAGTTCAACAGGCGTTTTGCCATCGCGAACACGTGCATCGACCAGTCGCTCTTTCAGTCGCGGCAAAAACTCCTTTGCAATCGTGCGGCTGACAAGGCAAACCTCTGCGGCATTGCATACAGAGGGACGCGATGTCTTGGCGTTTTCGATGATATTGAGCGCCATATCGAGGTCAGCTTCTGCATCCACATAGATGTGGCAAATGCCTGTTCCCGTTTGGATGCAAGGGACTTTTGCATTCTCCACGCAAGCGCGGATGAGCCCTGCACCACCGCGTGGAATGAGCAAGTCAACATATTCGGTGGCAGTCATCAATTCGTTAGCACCTGCTCGTGTGGTATCCTCAAGAATATTGACAAAGGTTGTGGGCAAATTCAGCGATGCAAGCCCTTGTCTGAGTGCTTTTACGATAGCAGTTGAGGAACGGTACGCCTCTTTGCCACCGCGCAAAACGCAAACGTTGCCGCTCTTGAGCGCGAGTGTCGCGGCATCGGAGGTGACATTGGGGCGACTTTCATATATGATGGCGACTACGCCCATCGGCACGCGCATTTTGCTGACCTTGATACCGTTGGGACGAGTGAAATTCTCGATGATTTTTCCAACAGGATCGGGCAAATCCACAACCTCGCGAATTCCTTGTGCCATCCCACGGAGGCGCTCGGGTGTGAGGCGCAAACGGTCGATCATAACCGAATTCATCGTATCCTTTACACCCTCTATGTCGGCATTGTTCGCCTCTAAAATGGCTTCCATATTCTCCTCAAGAGCATCTGCCATAGCAAGCAACGCCTGGTTTTTTTGTTGGGTGGAAAGCAGCGCAAGTGCTGGAGCGGAAGCTTTAGCACCTTGCAAAATTTCAAGTGTTGTCATGCTCTGTCTCCTTTTGCAAAAAATCGTGTGCCCACTTGTTTTCCGTCAAACAAATCATACAAAAGCGACGGCTCGGCACCGTTGAGAATGACCATCTCGCACCCAGCTTCTTGACAAAGTTCGGCAGCGTGCAGTTTGGTTTTCATACCACCCGTTCCAAGAGACGAGCCGGCGTCCCCTGCCAAAGCCATAATATCAGGGGTAAGTGTATCTACGTGGTGGATCAATTTGGCATCTGTGCACTTGTGCGGATCTGCTGTGTAAAGTCCGTCGATATCGGAAAGCAGCACGAGACAATCCGCACCAACACTAACAGCAACCATTGCAGAGAGTGTGTCATTGTCACCGACTTTGATTTCATCGGTGGCGATGGTATCATTCTCATTGATAATCGGCAAAATTTCAAGTTCCAAAAGACGTGTTAGTGTGTTTTGAAAATTGTGATAGCGGTCATCGTGCTTGAAATCCGAGCCGGTTAAAAGGATTTGCGCCACGGTGTGATGGTACTTTTGAAAGAGGCGGTCATAGGTATACATCAGCTCGCACTGCCCTACGGCTGCCGCAGCTTGCTTTGTGGGAATATCCTGTGGCTTTTCTTTGAGCGAAAGCTTACCAACTCCCATGCCGATAGCACCCGACGAAACAAGAATCATCTCGTAACCACTGTTTTTGAGGTCACTGATTACTTTGCACAGTTCTTCCACGCGACGAATATTCAAGCGTCCGTTTGCGTGTGCCAAGGTTGATGTACCGATTTTAATTACGACTCTCATAGTAGCAGTCCTCTTTCTATAATCTTTTCTACATTATAAACAAAAAAACGCCTCTCGTCAAGAGTTATGGAGAAAAAAAGGATGCAGAAATACTATTTCTGCATCCTTTTGTATTTTTATGACACGCCAAGCGTGATTTGAACGGTCATTTTTTGATTTCTGCGGTAAAGTTCAAAGGTCACCTTTTGACCAACGTAGCACTTGTAAAGCTCGGTTTTGAAAGTTTCAAAATTCGAAACCGTTACACCGTTGACACCGCAAATAATGTCACCGATTTCCACAATGCCGTAAGCACCATTGTTCAAAGAAACCTCGGTTACCAAAAATCCATCAACAGGGGCGGTGTATTCTTTGGTTCCAAGGGTGAATTTCTCACCTTTGACAATCTCTATACCGGTGACGCCAACCTTTGGGCGAGACTTAGAAACACTGGAAACAAATCCATCGAGTTTACCATCCATAATGGCCTGCAAGGTAAGGATCGCTTCGCTGATAGGGATGGCGTAACCCATACCCTCATAATCGCTCATTTTGCGTGTGATAATACCAATAACCTCGCCCGCATCATTGCAAAGGGGTCCTCCCGAGTTGCCGGGATTTACCTGAGCATCGGTTTGGAGCATCTTCATCTCACTAAAATAAGCGGTTTCCTCTACCGAAATTGTACGATTGGTTGCCGAAATAATGCCTTGCGTAGTAGTCCATCCACCGTCTGCGCCGCCGGGGTTGCCAATGGCAATAGCAACGTCACCCGCCTTGAGGATATTCGAGTTGCCAATCGCCACGGGGGGATAATCTTTTCCGTCAACCTTGATGATTGCAAGGTCATCTTCGGCACGGTAACCGATGAGTTTTGCATCATCTAAAACCGTACCATCGTAAAGCGTTACGCGAATTTGCGTAGCCCCCTCAATAACATGGTGATTGGTAGCAATGTAACCGTTAGCAGTGAGGAAAAAGCCCGTTCCGCTACCTGCAGACGTATTGGAAGCCGCTTCGATGAGCACAACAGAGGGTTTTACCCTCTCTGCGATAGCAGAAGTGCTCGGACGCGTTTGCGGTTGCAGTTGTGGCGGCTGTTCTTGTGGTGTTGTCTCTGTTTGTGGCGGCCGTTGCGGTATGGGCAAAACATCCGGATTTTGCAAAGCCCACCATACAGTTAGAGCAAGCATTACAAAGCAAGCGAAAAAGACACTGGCAAGAACAGTGACGTAGATAAACAAGCAACGCTTTTTACCCTTTTCCTTTTCTTTGCTATCATGCGCCTGTTGATCGTTGTAGTTCCAATAGAAGGAATAGGATTGATTAGAAGCCGTTTTGGGTTTGAGTTGCTTCTTTTGCTTCTCTGACATATCGCTCCTCCTTTGTGATTTTTAAGTATCGATTAGTTCAAAAGTTCAAACTTGTAGCCAACGCCCCAAACGGTTTTGAGGATCCATTTGTCGGAAACGCCCTCAAGCTTTTCGCGCAGACGCTTTACGTGTACGTCAACGGTACGGGAGTCACCGAGGTAATCAAAGCCCCAAACTTTGTCCAGCAGTTGGTCGCGTGTAAATACGCGGTTGTAGTTGGATGCCAAGAAATACAAAAGTTCCAATTCCTTGGGAGGAATATCTACCGAGCGTCCCTTGAGCTTGAGCTCGTATTTTTGCAAACTGATTTCAATATTTTCAAACTTAATAACTTCTTCTTCGCTTTGATGAGGATTTGCACGGCGGCAACGGCGCAAAACCGCCTTCACGCGTGCAGAAAGCACCTTGATATCAAAGGGTTTGGTTACAAAATCGTCAGCGCCCAATTCCAATCCAAGAACGGTATCAAAAGCATCACTCTTTGTTGTAACAAAGATAATTGGTTTAGAAGAAATCTCGCGAATTTCACGGCACACCTGCCAACCGTCCTTTTTGGGAAGCATGACGTCCAGAAGCACGAGATCGGGCGAGAAAATTTTGAAATAATTCAAACCCTCCATACCGTCGGAAGCCACTTTTACATCGTAGCCCTCATTCGTAAAATAGGATTTAAGCACCTCTGTTACATTGGAATCATCGTCAATAATCAGAATTTTTGTGTCGGTCATAGATATTGTTCTCCTTTCCGCATTTCTAATTCATTGCCTCTATTGTAAAGCACAAATAAGATGATATCGTGACGAAAATATGAATTTTGAAACATTTTGTTCATTTAGTTTGATTTTTTCTTGTAACAACATTATAACACAAAATCGAATAAATTGCAAATGGTTTTTGAACATTTTTTTGATTTTTCGTGATTTTTGTGCAAAATACCGTGTTTTTTGTCATTTTGTAGAAATTTCGGAGGCAAATCTGTTCAAAATTCATTAAAGTATGTTAACAATTTCTCAAATTGCAATTATAAACGAGAATTTTTGATTTGGTAAAAGTTTTGTAACATTCTTACGTGCGAGAATTTTGAAAAGTCGATAAAATAATTTGCTTTCGGCTATTGCAAAAATCTTATCTTTATGTTATAATTATTGGGATAAAAAGACAAAGGAGCACAAAAATATGAAACTTGGTATCGTGGGACTTCCCAACGTGGGAAAGAGCACGCTTTTTAATGCGCTGACAAATGCAGGTGCGGAGTCGGCGAACTATCCTTTTTGCACAATCGAACCTAACGTAGGCGTAGTAACCGTTCCCGACAAGCGTCTTGACTTTTTGGCTGATATGCATCACCCCAACAAATATACCCCCGCAGTCATCGAATTTGTTGACATTGCAGGTCTTGTTAAGGGGGCGTCTAAAGGCGAAGGACTTGGCAACCAATTCCTTGGCAACATTCGCGAGGTTGACGCTATTTTGCACGTTGTTCGTTGCTTTGAGGATGATAATATCATTCACGTTGACGGTAAGATCAACCCGATGCGTGACCTTGAGACCATCAACCTTGAATTGATCTTCTCGGATATGGAGATTTTGGAGCGCCGCATTGATCGCACCAAAAAGGCGATGAAAGCGGACAAGAAATATGCCGCGGAACTTGCCGTTTTTGAAAAACTGATGGCTGCACTTGCTGATGGTAAGTGTGCTCGTACGGTTGAGCTGACCGAGGACGAGGAAACTTGCCTCTACGACACTCCCCTCCTGACTCGCAAACCCGTCATCTACGTTGCAAACGTGAATGAGGACTATGCCGCAACTGAGCCCAACGATTATGATGCTTATGTAGCACTCAAGGAATATGCCGCAAGTGAGCACTCCCAAATCATTCCCATCTGCTGTCAAATCGAAGCCGAAATTGCACAGCTCGACGCAGAAGAAAAGGAAATGTTCCTTGCCGACCTCGGCATTGAAGAAAGCGGACTTGACCGTCTCATCAAGGCAAGCTATGCCCTCTTGGGTCTTATCAGCTTCCTGACTGCAGGCCCCGATGAGTGCCGCGCGTGGACCATTCGCAAGGGTACAAAAGCTCCCAAAGCAGCAGGCAAAATTCACTCGGATATCGAACGCGGATTTATTCGTGCGGAGATCGTAGCTTTTGATGACCTTGTAAAGCATGGCTCAATGAATGCTGCAAAAGAAGCAGGTGTCCTCCGCAGCGAAGGCAAAGAGTACATCATGCAGGATGGAGATATCGTTTTCTTCAGATTTAACGTTTGATTCCATGATAAGAAAAGTAAACAGTAATGACCTTGCAGAGTGTGTTGAAGTAATCAAAAATAGCTTTTTGACCGTAGCCGATGAATTTGGATTCACCCCAGAGAACGCTCCTCGCTTCACTGCTTTTGCAACAACTATTGAACGCTTATCTTGGCATTTGGTAAATGAGAAAAGACCAATGTTTGTTTTTGTGAAAGACGAAAAGATCATTGGATATTATTCTTTGGCACTGCAAGCAAATCACGAGTGCGAATTAAACAATTTGTGTGTCTTACCGCAATTCAGGCATCAAAAAATTGGCGAAAAGCTTTTGCTTCACGCCTTTGAAACAGCAAAAAATCTCGGATGCACGAAAATGAACATTGGAATCGTTGAAGAAAATCAGCGTTTGAGAAAATGGTACGAGAAATTCGGCTTTTGTCACATCGGAACGCAAAAGTTCGATTTTTTCCCTTTCACTTGTGGCTATATGGAACGAGAACTTAACTAAAACACATTAAACAGATACCATTAGAAGCCTCCCTTGTGTAAAGGGAGGTGCCGAGTGAATACGAGGCGGAGGGATTGTAAGATTAAATATGCAATAAAACAATCCCTCAGTCAGCCATTCGGCTGACAGCTCCCTTTACACAAGGGAGCCATTGTAGAAAGTTCTTCGTGAAAATTCAAAAACATTTCACTTCAAAAGATAAATTAAGTAAAAGGACAGAGATCTTGGTCTCTGTCCTTCTGTTCTATATACCAACAATTTTAGCAACCTCGGTAATATCTTTACACCGATAATCCACTTTGGCATCGGGATAGAGGTCGTCCTCATCCCACAAAAAACCGTACATTCCGGCATTCATTCCGGCTATGGCATCGATCGGGCGGTCGCCGATCATCAAGCAAGTCTTGGGGTCAAGACCACAATGCTCTGCCAAAAACAGCAGCGCATCGGGTGCGGGCTTCATCGGGAACGGATAGGATGCATCAAGCACAAAGTCAAAATCGTCCAAAATACCGATGTTTGCAAGAACCTCTTTGGCAACGGGGCCTGTGTGCGTATAAATATAATTCTTCTTCCCTGCTTTTTTTGCTTTTTGAATAAGTTCAATCGTTTGTGCAAATCCCGGTTGATTTCTGTAATCTTTTGAATAGATTTCTACGTAATCTGCATAAAACTGATCATAGTCTACCTTCTCCTCACCGCCAAGAATACGGTATGCATCCGGAACAGTAATTTTGAGCAAACGGTAAACTGCGTTGCGATCCTCGGGCACATCAATACCGTACTTTTTGCAAGCGGTAATAAAGGACTCCACAAAGTGCGGATAGGAATTGACAATGGTACCGTCAAGATCAAAAATCAGATTTTCAATCATAATTAGTCCTTTCTTTTGGGCTCACGGTCGCTTTCGGGATATTGATTTTTGTGAAAGAACCCCGTATATTTCACATCGTGTAAACCGAAATAGTACGCCAATCCACAAATGAGAATAGCAGGAATAGGTGTGATGAAAAAGACAAACCAATAAGAATTCAGCGGTGCTCCACCTACTTGATTGACCAAAAGTCCCGTGTACATTCCCTGTCCAAACACGCAAAGTGCTTGGCAGACGTCGCCGATAGATTTGATAAAAGAAACATTCGGTAGGAATGCGCGCAACATTACAAAGAGGGCGAAAATATAGTTGATGGCATTGGCACCAAGCGAAATCAGTGCTCCTCTAAAAGGATTGTCCGTCTTTTTGCCCTGTTCTACCGATATCTTGTCCTTAAAACCAATGTCCCACGCCTTAATGTACAAAAGCAGAAGATAAAAGATCGTGGAAAAAATGCTGGTCACATTGCGTAACGCGTCATTGTCAATTTTCATTGCCGCCAAAACCAACGAAAAGCCAAAGATAGAGATAGCTATTTGGTTGACCAGCATGGTTATCATATCGTAGGAGTGATTTTTGATAAAGCTCTTCATTAGATTACCTCGAGTGTTTATTTGCCTATAGTATAGCGAATTTTTGCGATAAATGCAACTATATAGCGCAAAAATTTACAATTTATCAACTAATAAAATAAGATATGTTGTATAATGGAAGTACTAACGCGGAGGAATGATATGGCAAACATTATTTCAAAGAATGAATTTTCTTCCCTCATTCAAGAATACGCATCGTATAAACGGTCTATTCAGGGGTGCTCACAGAAGACGGTAGACGAATATCTGCTGGACTTGCGCACCTTTTTTCGCTATCTCATCGCACGCGAAAATGACATTCCTTTCCACTCGGAAGAATTCGTAAAAATCGACGTCAGAAGCATTGGTTTGGAGGCGCTCGGTAAAATTCGCGCAGAAGATCTCTACGACTACCTAACCTACATAACCGACGATCGCGAAAACAAATGGAGCGCGCGCGCACGAAAGCTCTCCGCCATTCGCTCGCTCTACAAATATTTGGTAAATAAGCGTCATTATCTTGAATACAACCCGACCACCGACATCGATTCTCCTAAAGCGCAAAAAACGCTCCCAAAAGTGCTGACATTGAATGAATCCATGCGTTTGCTTGAAGCTGTGGATAGCGATAAAGAGTCAAAGTACCGCAAGCGTGACTATGCCATTCTCACACTCTTTCTCAACTGCGGAATGCGACTCTCCGAACTTGTAGGTATTGATATCAAGGATATCGACTCAGATATGACTTCCCTGCGTGTTATGGGTAAAGGTAGCAAGGAGCGTGTCATTTACCTCAACGATGCTTGTCAAGCGGCACTGACCGATTATTTGATTACCCGTTTAAGTCAAAAGTATTCACACGTGCAAACAAAGGCAGTATTTTTGAGCCGTTTGGATCAGCGAATGAGTGTCAAGACTGTACAGGCAATGGTTTACAAGTATCTCAAGTTGGCAGGACTCGAATCTAAGCATTATTCGGTGCATAAGCTCCGCCATACTGCAGCTACATTGATGTATCAATCCGGCAACGTGGACGTTCGTGTACTCAAAGAAATTCTTGGACACGAACAACTCAACACCACGCAAATCTACACACACGTCTCCAACGCTGATATGGAAAAAGCAATGTCTCAAAATCCGCTTGCAAACACAAAATCGAAGAAATAATAATCAATCCGCCGCAGATGATTCTACGGCGGATTTTTGTTTATACTGTCTTTTTTCTTTGATATTTTTGAATCACAAAATCAACGGGATACAAAAGCAAAACAAACGCTGCACACAAATAAACAAACAAATTGCCAATTCGTGTGTAAAGCGTGGTATGCGCACACATCTCTATCTCGGAGATGGCAATTCCCTTTGTTTCCGGTGCCAGCCAAGCCAAGTGTTCTCCGTGCTCGGTGATAATAGAGGAAATGCCCGTATTCCCTGCACGCACAAGATAACGTCCACTCTCAATGGCGCGTAGCATCGCCTGCGTCTCGTTTTGATAGGTTTCAACAGAGGTCGAGAACCACCAGGAGTCATTACTCGGGAGCATCATCAAATTCGCTCCGTCTTTCACACTTGCGCGTGTCAATTCCTCATAGATGGAGTCAAAGCAAATGAGGCCACCAAGCTTGCCCCGTTCGGTTTCAAAAAGTGCGGTATCTGTTCCGGGAGAAAGGTCATCGTCAAGAGCGGAGAGTTCGGCAAGCGGTGGAATGAGCGTCATAATCACCTCACGCATAGGAACATACTCACCAAACGGCACAAGGTGACGCTTGTGATAAAGGGTATCTGAAATCTCGCCATCGGGCGTGACCATATACAACGTATTATAACTTTTTCCGTCTCCACCGTCATGCAGAGCGCCTACTATGAGTGTAACCTTACATTCGGATGCTATTTCGGAAACAAAGTTTTCCAAGACGGAATAGCGGTTCATTCGATACGGAAAAATGCTCTCGGGCCAAACAACAATTTGAGCACCGTTTGCGGCAGCTTCCCGTGTCATATCACCATAGACACGCATAAGCTCCTTTAGTGCACTTCCCTTGGCGTCCATATCTACATTGCCTTGAATAGCGGCAACTTTGACAGTAACTCTTTCCACATCCTTTTTATTCATTAAGCCAACGCCTAAGAGGACATTGGAGAGTAGAATAAAGGCAGCAAGAGATGCGCATAGAATCGCTTTTTTCTTTGTTTGATAATGAAGAATCGCATACGCCAACAGTGCGTTGACAAGGAGAATCAAAAAGCTGACAAAATAAGAACCAAAAAGCGAGGATGATTGCAAAACGGGTAAATATTCACTTTGTCCAATGCAAAGTCTTCCCCATGGAACACCTGTCCAACCAAGGGTGCTCGACCATTCAAAAACGATCCACAAAGCAGACAGAACCACGGGGCGCAAAATAGGCGCTCGATCAAAGATACCCCTGCGCTCTAAAAGTTTGAAAATAACAAAAATCAATCCTCCCGGAATGGCTTGCAAGACCGAAAGCCCGATCCATCCTGCGGCTACAACAACTACCGAGGATGCGTTGTCCATTCCTGCAAAGTCGAGCGGATAAAGACTCAAAAACCAATGGTAGATGATGAAATAGTAGGCAAATATCGTTAAAAATCCACCGAGGTATGTGCGCCAAAGACTTCTTTTTTCGTCAGCGCAATAAACAAAAGTGCCCAAAAAGAACGGAATAAGTGTGATCCACTCCAAAAAACCGATTTTTGGAAAGATTAGCGTGAGTGCCGTCAGTGCCACGCCTACAAGCATTGCGGGCAATGCTATTTTCTTATATTGCTCGCACATAGGCGCCTCCTTACGTGAAATCTTTGATAAACCAAACGTCTCCTTGATCGATTGCAAAGGTTTTCCCTTCAAGGTATTTCAAAGCCCCCTCGCGTTCCACTTTGCGGAAAGTCAAACGGTATGCATAAAGTGCTTGAAATTTATACCCTTTTGCGCGATCCTCTTTGTTGACACCATATTTGCCATCACCAAAAAGTGGATGCCCGATGTGAGAAAGATGCGCGCGAATTTGATGTGTTCTACCCGTAACGAGTTCTACCTCAAGCAGTGCCGCATTGCCACGCGTTTTGAGGACGTGGTATTTTGTAATAATCTCTTTATATCCTGCGCGAGGGCTATCAATAACATCAACCGTATTATCGGCACTGTTCTTTTTGAGGTATCCCGTAAGGGTTGCCGATTGCTTTTTGGGAACACCGTGAACAGCACAAATATAGCACTTGCGAAGTTCATCGTTACGAATCTTCTCATTCATTTCGCGCAATGCCTCAGCGTTTTTGGCAGCAATGACGATGCCACCCGTGTTGCGGTCGATGCGATTGCAAAGTGCAGGGGCGAAGGATTGCTCGCTCTCGGGGTCATACTCCCCTTTTTGTGCAAGATATGCCTTGACGTGCATAATGAGCGTGTTCTCGGCAGCGGCAGTATCCTCGTGCACGAGCACACCGGGGCGCCTATTGAGGAGCATAATGTTTTCGTCCTCGTAAACGATGTCCAGCTTGGGAACAATGCGAAAGAGCGCTCCGCGGTCGCTCTCGGGAGAATCAAAAAATTCGTCTCGAATAAAGAGCTGAATTTCATCTCCCTCGCAAAGCATATACTTCTGCTCGGTGCGCGCGCGATTGACCTTTATTTTCTTTGTGCGAATATATTTGTACATCAACGATTGCGGCAACCCCTTAACCGCTTTGGATAAGAACTTATCCAACCGTTGTCCTGCATCGTTGTGTCCAACTACCAAAATCTTCATTGGTGCACAATGCGGGGAGCTTGTTCAGCTCCCCGACACTCCTTTATTTCAGTTTGATTACAGTGTGCCGAAAATACGGTCGCCTGCATCTCCCAAGCCGGGAACAATATATGCGTGCTCATTGAGGCAATCGTCAAGAGCGGCGGCATAAATGTCAACGTCAGGATGCTTTGCTTGTACCTGACGTACACCCTCGGGAGCAGCAACCAGACACATAAAACGAATCTGCTTGCAGCCACGTGCC